>JAGLEG010000339.1 GCA_023145185.1 Thermoplasmata archaeon | reverse complement strand
CGATCATAGATATCATTTCCACACCAGAGAGAAGATGATGATCGAGGTGATACTCCTGAGGTACCAGGGAGGTGGTGTCGACGGATAGGAAGAAGTTGGTGATCCCTGGAGATAGGCTGGGAAGCATCAAGGACCTGATAGCCGGTGAGAACACCTTCGTTGAGAATGATGCCATCTACTCCTCATGTGCAGGAGAGGTGGAAGAGGTCAAGGGGAGCCGCAAGATCTCGGTCTCCCATAAAGACCGGACGCCGGATAACATACGTACCGGGGATGACCTGATCTGCCAGGTAGAGGACGTTCAGGGGAATATCGCCAGATGCAGGGTCCTCCTTGGATCTGGCGAGAACAGGGGAACCCACCCCTATGATCTGGCATATCTACACCTCTCCAAGATCTCACCCTCCTACGTGGAGAGCATGAACGACATGATCCGGATCAATGATATCCTTCGGGCAAGGGTAACATCGGCCGAGCCCGTGATAGAGATAACAACACTGTTCGAGGAGTATGGAGTGATCTACTCCACCTGTCCGGCATGCAGGGTCGGCCTCAGGCCCTCAAGACCCTCGATCCTGCGCTGCCCGGAATGTGGAGAGGAGGTCAGAAAGAAGGCGGCTATCGATTACGGGGAGGGTAAAGAGACCAGGCCAGAGGTTGACAGGAGCTACAGATTCCCCCAGATAAAAGAGGAAAGATGAGATAACCCCGGAACGAATACGAATAATTCTGGGTTGGATAGGAAGAAGTTCATTGGATATTTGATCGCCATCTTTCAGGGGGCGCCTGGGATGTGAGTAACGGCAATATTAATTATGACGTAGGTATTATCGTGGCTGGGTGTGAATCTTGCCTTCGGAATATGATAACAGAATGGCTCTGGGTGGAATGGCCTTCAACAATCAGGACTACTTCAAGGCCATGGAGGAATATAACAAGGCCATAAACGAGAGCCCGGACGATTTTGACGCCCATTTCAACAAGGCGCTTACGCTTCAGAACCTCATGAGAAATGAGGAATCGATGGGATTCTACAAGAAGGCCATCAAGATCGACAGGAAGAACATCAGCGCCTGGTGCAATCTTGGAGGGCTGCTGGCAAAGATGGGAGAGCCCAAGGATGCAATGAAATGCCTTGATAAGGCAACCGATATCGAACCCTCATGTTTGGAGGCGTGGTTCAACAAGGGAACGCTTCTGGCCAAGTTCGGACGCCTTGATGATGCAACCGCGTGTTTCAATGCCGTGATAAACCTCAATCCCAGAGATACAGAGTCCATGTACAACATGGGCGTGATCCTTGAGAGACAGGGTAAAGCACACGAGGCGGAACAGTGGTACGACAGGGCGCTGTCGGAGAAGGTTACGGTTACAGATGACATGTACCGCAGGCACAGCGTGGATATGTTCTCGATGTTCGATGTCGATGAGGAGGGAAAGATCGTTGACGATATCGAATGGCTTGACAGGGGTTCCAAATTTCAGATGGATAGTGACATGGACAGGGCGATCTACTGTTTCAACAAGGCTATCGAGATCAATCCCAAGAACCCTGACGCGTGGTTCGCCTATGGAAATGCCCTGCATTTCATGTTAAAAGGTCAGGAGGCCCTCAGGTGCTACAAGAAATCCCTTGAGCTGAGGCCTGGAAAGGCCGAGGTGTGGTACAACATGGGCAACGTTTTCATGGACATGAAACAGCTTCACAAGGCCATTGACTGTTACGATAAATCACTCAAGCTCAACCCGCACAAGATAGACGCCCTCTCGAACAAGGGAACCGCCCTGAAGAACCTGGGAAGGATACAGGAGGCGATAGGGGCCTATGAGGCGGTTCTGAAGAAACAGCCGAAGAACGCCCTGGCCTGGTTCAACCTTGGAAATGCCTATGACACCCTGGGAAAGTTCAGAAAGGCGATCTCATGCTTTGACAAATCCATTCTCCTTGAACCCAAGAACGCGGAGTTCCTGTACAACAAAGGGGTCGTCCTCTACGAGAAGAACAGGATAATCAGGGCAAAGGAGGCCTTCGACAAGGCGCTTGCCATCAACCCTGGGTTCAGGGAGGCAGCGGTGGCCCGAGACGAGATCCTCAAGGAGCTGCACGAGAGGTAGTCCGGAACCTGAACGAACCTGATCAAAACCTTGTTGATATCTAGCCTGGCTGATATTTTCTGTAAGCTTATTGTAAATGTTAGGATGAGAAACAGTTTACCTCTTAAACATTCAAACAGTTGACCAATCAGGGTTTGGTCATGCTGTTGCTTTTTCCCGTTGAAAGTGAATGTTAAGTTGAAATATAGCTGAGCTCTTAAACATTCAAACTTTAGAAAAATCCAAGGAT
>JAGLEG010000338.1 GCA_023145185.1 Thermoplasmata archaeon | reverse complement strand
CAAAGACGAGGGTGACCCTGCACTGCTTGGCCGCTTTCCACCTGTCGTTTCCATGGAAGATCAGGTCCTGCAGCCTCTTCGCCCTGACCATCTTTGAGCTTCTGGGGCCGAGAACGAACAGGATGGCATCCGCTATGTTGGATTTGCCTGACCCGTTGGGGCCAGTGATCCCCGTGAAGCCTTTGAATATGGGGATCTCGACCTTCTTCCTGAAGGTCTTGAAATTCTCCATCTTAATTCGCTTTAGATACAACTGCCCACCTGCTGGATATCCCACTATATTCAGGATACTCCCCTTTAGCGTGAATCCCATCCCGCCGTGAGTACAATGTAACTATAGGGATATATAAATAACTATGAAACATAGTGGAAAAATCGTGGAAATCGGCCGAGATCCACCTTAAATGTTCGAGGAGAGGTGTCGGGAGCGGTCACTGCGGATATTGGCGTTCCCACTAATCCTCTTCTTCATCCTCTTCATCCGGCTTCTTACCGTCAACGAGAAGGTCTCCAAATGCGATCTTCTCTATGGTCTGAGCCACCCATAACCTGCTGGTGTGCCTGTCGACATCCTCCCTTATCCTGAGCTCAGATTCAAGCTGCATTCTGACGAGGTGGAATCTGTGATCGCCGATCTTGTCGTCCTCGATTATCCGTTCTATATTGGCTGGAAGTCTCATGGGGTGATCGATCACATCTGCGATCAAGATCAACAGTGGGGGGACCTTTCGTGGCGCCTCCCCTCCATACAGCACTCCAAGCGTCTTGCGGGTCCTTTCGTCTATCAGTTCCTTGGACTTCACCAGCTCACCGGATACCTGAACCCACGCCGTTTATTTATCCTTTATCCAGGGTCCATCTTTTTTTACACTTACTCTGTTTTTTCATATACCCCATGGAAATGGTATATATACCATAGAACATCGGCTTTTCATGCCCTATTTCATGGTGGGAAAACATAAATTGGAGGCGGGAAAGATAATATTCCCACTGGAGGGAAGATCAGGCGCTCTATACGATAAGATGACCGGAGGGCGTCCCCTCTATTTCATGAAGGCCGCGTCTTCGATCGCCACTCATGGGGATCCCATAATTGCCCCCGAGGGGAGAGATGCGCTCAGCTGCAGCCTCCACCTGGCGATCGCGCTGGGAAAGAGGTGCAGATCGATCAAGAGGGGAAAGATGAGGGATAAGGTCCTGGGCCTGGGATTGGTCCTTGATGTGACCGATGAGAGGATGCTCAAGAGGCTCAAGGCGGGCTCTCTACCCTGGGACGAGGCGAAAAGCAGGGATTCCTTCTGCCCGATATCCGAGTTCGTCTCCCTTGATGATCTGGAGGATGAATCGTCCATTCACATATACATGGAGCGGAATGGGAAGGAGATCATAGACAGGGAGGTCAAGGGTGTGATGGAGGATGTAGAGGCCTCTATCTCGGAGATATCAAGGGAGCTCACCCTGTATCCCGGGGACATAGTGGCGTTTCTCAAGGTGGGCGATGTGGGCATGGTGGAGGTGGGGGACCTGCTGGAAGGCGGCGCATCCCAGATCGCCACGATGAGCCATGAGATAGTCGCGGAGGGTAAGAAGTAATACTTTCGCTGACCCCCTTGGACAATCTTTTATATGGTTGTCATCGCTGTTTTTTTATCTCATAGTTTGTCTGCTGGTCCGAGTGTAAATAAGAGACTTTTTATAGCTTGGATGTTCCATTTCCAATGGAGATGAATTAACCTATTTTTTTTTGTGTACATTCGGTAATTTTGTTACGGGGGTCAATGAAAGATCAATACATTTCACAGTTATTGTCACATATGATAATGATAATAAATTATATAGAAATGTTACAGTTGCCTATGGAAATGGGTACAATAATCTTATATAATGGGTGCATCTTATGTTGTTTTGCCTGGAACATATTGAGTCCTTCGGTCCATGTTGTCCGGATCGGATTCGATTGACCGAGCATCCAAAGGGGCATTTCCTTCCGGGGAGATCTTCGGGTCTTCGAGGTTGGAAGTGATGTATGCGTTCCCGGAAAAGATCGCACCTCGATGAGGTCTTGAACGGAACAAACGAAGGATCTCCCGTATATGTCCTTCAACGCCCTTCTGACGCCGCCCTCGGGTCGCAGAAGAAGGACCTTGGAGGTGTCCCGCAAGGGATATTGTGTACGGGATCGGCCTCAAGTGCTTCGGCATGAGAGGCC
>JAGLEG010000337.1 GCA_023145185.1 Thermoplasmata archaeon | reverse complement strand
CGAGCCACATGGTGTCCTTTGGACCGTCGATCTCCTGCTCGTAGTGGACCATCGTCTGGAGTAAAGTGAGAATCCCTTAATAAAGTTCCGCTCATGCTTAAGTGAGCTTTCTGATACAAGTGAACTTATCTATTCGAAATAGTGGTGACCTGCCCTTCAGCTGTACGCCTGGTCCACGTGGGTTTTCTTCGCTTTGGCCCTTGGGGGCCTCTTTGAGAACTCCGGGTCCAGGTTCTGGGGGGGCCTGTTGTGCTTCTTGATCTTGATGTCAACAACCCAGTCCATGATTATCCGGTGGTAGAAGCCATCCACGTCAACGATCTCCATATCGTCGTTGAAGGCGAGCACCCTTCCCTCGACGTTCATGAGCGTGTTTCCGGCTATGACCGTTACGTCCACCTCATCGTCAACGCGAAGGCCGTACCTCCTCTCCTTTATCGGGCCGTTGAAGATGTCGGAGATATTCTCCTCCTCCTTAGACGCCTTGGACCTCTTCTGGGGCTTGTTTACCATATCTGGTGGAAAAGCCTATCCATATATCATCTTTTCCCGGATATTTTCATCAATTCAAGGGAGAGCTGAACAGGCCATACTCAATGGTTAAATCTCTGGTTGCCTATCACGAAGCAGGTGTTTAGATGGGGTTCGAACTTAGGGTAGTCAGGAACAATCCCCTTACCGGGGAGAACAATCTCGATGAGGCGCTCAGGACCTTCCTGAAGCAGATCGGATATATTCCGGAGTCGGCGGAGGATGAGATCCCGTACAGGATGATGAGGGACTGTTTTCTTTCGTTCCCTGGAAAACCCTGGACCATCGATGAGCTTCTGGACCAGCTCGATTCCAGCAAATCCACACTCTATCGATACCTGAACAAGCTCAAGGGCCTTGACCTTCTGGAGGAGGTCATCATACCACTCGACGATGTGGAGGAGGGTCCTTCAAAGAAGACGCGGAAGGGGTACAAGATAAGGTTTGAGTCGCTGTCTCTGGCCTGGTCGATCATCGAATCCCACACCAGCGTGGCGATGGAGAACTACAGGAAGTCGGTGGACCATATAGATGAGATGGTGAAGGAGAGGATCCAGGCGAAAACGTATAGTAGCAGAAAACATCCAAAGCTTGCGGTTGACGGGATAGTGCTCGATGAGAAGGGAAAGAGGATACTGTTGATCAGGAGGGGAAGGGAGCCCTTTCAGGGCGAATGGGCACTTCCGGGCGGGTTCCTTGAATATGACGAGAGCGGGGAGGAGGGGGTCATCAGGGAGGTTCTGGAGGAGACGAACCTGCAGACGGAGATGATAGGTGAGTTCAAGGCCGTTACGACGCCAGGAAGGGACCCCAGGGGACACATCGTTTCAATTGTATATCACCTTAAGATGACCGGAGGGGAGATCCAGGGAGGGGACGACGCCGCCGAGGCGAAGTGGTATGACCTTAAAAAGCTTCCAAAGTTGGCTTTCGACCATGACGTGATCATCAGGGATTTCATCAAGTGGAACCAGTAGATGGAGAAAAGTCTATTGTATTGACATCTTATTGGACCATATTTTAGGAGCTATAACATAAATTGACCGCTCCTCTCAGTCGGGTTCTCCCTTATTATTTGACCAATTATAAATCGATAGCATATGAAAAAAGGCTCTGCGTGTTTCCGACTTGTTTGACTAATTAAAGATTAGTCAATTGACATAGGTAGGCCTTCACAGGCTGTCCCTGTCACACCACCGAGCATACGGGACCGTACACGGCGGTTCGATATGATTGAGCGATTACCTTGATCTTGGAGCTCCAAGCTCTAAAAGACCTAAAGACCTGAAGAACTTAATTGGTAGTGCCCTGCCTAAAGCATACGTGGCACCTATCCTCCAGGGACCTTTACAGCTTGAGGCTGTTTTCAGGTGGCTGCCATGGACACCACGAACCCGGAGTTGTCTATAGCGGTTCCTTGGGGTCTTCCAGTGCTTCCACAAAAGACTTCGAAGTCGGTGTCTTATCCAACCGTTCAAGATTGCAAGAACGGAGGGAGTCTCACAGAAGCCGAAGTAGCCATTCCAACCTCGAAGATAGCGGTTGAGTTCAAGTATGATATCCTCAAGCTTCAAACCACGGTTACGCTTGGTTATCTCCCGAACCCTGACCCTGAACTTCTTCAAGGCCTGGGGAGCAATTCGACGTTTGACGTGGTCTCCGTTGGTAAAGCTGAAACCAAGGAACTTACGAGTGTTGGGGGATCCTACTGCACTCTTCTGTTCATTCACCTTCAGTTTAAGCTTCTTCTCAAGAAAACGGGTTATGCTTTCCATCACTCGATCCCCGGCTCGCTCGCTCTTGACGTAGATATTACAGTCATCGGCGTAGCGAACAAAACGGTGCCCTCGTCGCTCAAGCTCCTTGTCCAGGACATCGAGAACAACATTGGACAACAGAGGGGATAGAGGTCCACCCTGAGGAGTGCCTTCAGTTGTGAGACTTATCAATCCAACATCCATCACTCCGGAGTTCAGAAAAGCTCGGATAAGCCTTAGAACCCTCTTATCCTTGATACGTTTGGCAAGAAGACCCATCAATATGTCATGATTGACACGGTCGAAGAATTTCTCCAGGTCCATGTCCACAACCCAACGATGGCCAGCTTGTATGTGCTCCTGTGCCCTGGCAATTGCCTGGTGGGCTGAGCGGTTCGGACGAAATCCAAAACTGCTCTCGGAGAACGTTGGGTCGATATATGCTTGAAGTATCTGAAGTACCATTTGTTGGACATATCGATCCATTACAGTGGGAATACCAAGTTTACGAACTCCGCCATTTGGCTTTGGTATCTCTACACGCTTGACCGGTTGTGGCTTATATGTACCATTGAGAAGTTGTTCCTCTATCCATTCCCAGTTGCTCTGGATATTGGATGGGAGCTCTCTAACGGTCATACCATCCACACCGGGGCTTCCACCGTTTCGTATCACCCGTTTCAGTGCCTTTTGTAGATTCTTCTCCTCTAACATCTCCTCCATCAATCGGTCCTGTTCAATCACAGGACCATGTCTCGCCGGGTGTTCGGCCGTATGTTTCGTCGTGACAGATTCAGCCCTCTCTGCTTCCGTTTGAGCTTCACTCATTCGGCCAGTAAAGGAGGTCAAGTTCATTTGGATTTTCTGCTGCTTTCCGGTCATGAGATCCATATCCTACTTACCACTTCATATCGTTCGGGCCTTCGGTTTATCAGGGTATTGGCCCCAAACCTACTATGCCCTCTGCTGACTTCTGCAACGCAATAGGGCAATCTCGCGGTTGCCTCAGTCCGGCATGGACACGC
>JAGLEG010000336.1 GCA_023145185.1 Thermoplasmata archaeon | reverse complement strand
CGGAGCCCCATCAGTTTTTTTATAGAATCCGTTGTGCGGCCCTTCGCCCTTCCTTCGAGGAACCTTCCCAGGGTGAGGAAGGAGGCCAGCATCAGCGTTGTATCGTAGAACATGAAGTGCTCGTTGAGAACGATGTTGAACGTGCCCATCACGCTGGCGACGTATGCAACGCCAATACCCATCGAATACATCACATCCATGTTCAGGGTCTTGTGCCTCAGCGATATTATGCCCGCCTTGAAGATGGGATAGCTCAGGAACAGAAAGAATGGGGTAGATACAAAGAACATGAAGTGCGGCATGGACACGCCGATATCGACGCCCAGCTGCATCATGATCATCAGGGGGACGCCCACGGAGAAACCCAGGATCAAACGAAAGAGCTTGTCCTTCTGCTCCTTCTCCCTCATCTTCCTCCCGGCCTCGCCCTCCTCCCCCTCCTTGCCCAGATATTGATACCCCAGATCCTCTATCGCCTTTCTCATCTCCTCGGGGGTCACCGCTCCGGGGAGGTAGGTAATGTATGCTTTCTCCGAGGAGAGGTTGACAGATACGTCGATAACGCCGTGGAGTCCCTTTAAAGCGTCTGTAACGGCCCCCTGACACATGACGCAGGTCATCCCTCCTACCTTGATGGTGACGTTCTCCTTGATGGCCCCGTAGCCCAGATCGTCTATGGATCTGATCAGCTGGGTTAATTGAACCTTCTTCGGGTCAAATTCAACGGAGGCGGTCTCGCTTCCCAGATTCACGGAGACTTTCTTGACACCATCGGATCCGGAAAGAACGTCGGTAATTGCATTGGCGCACATCGCGCAGGTCATTCCCTGTATCGGGATCTCCGTGGAAACAAGCTTCTCCTTCATACGGCAGCATCGCTCCGGCTGTTACGAAGAGGTCTGAACCGATGATTAAATGATTTGCTTGAAATGTTTGATTCGTCGATAGCCGTCACACACTTTGTATATTTTATAGTAATCTATATAGTCACTATATAGTTATGTAATCTAATTACATAAGATATATATTTCTCTCTTTTTATGCACCTCCCGGTGAGAAAATGAAAAATAAAGGAAAATTTGGCATGGCGGGCTTTGCGGTCCTGATAGTTTCCGTTGTGATCATAACCGGATGCATCGGTGGAGGAGACGACAAACCAACCATGGTCCAGACGGGTTCAAGTACTGTACTTCCCCTTGCGATCGCATGGGCCGCAGATTTCGATGATGCAGATATCACGGTTTCCGGAGGCGGTTCCAGCCACGGGATCAACGCACTCCTCAACGGCGAGGCCGATCTGGGGGACGCCAGCAGATTGATGAAGGGAAGCGACTACGAAAAGGTCGGAGGGAGTCCGGACCTGGTCAACGCGGACGGAACAGCATCTGCTGCTTCACCCACCGGCGTCTGGCCGCACAAGTGGGTTGTCGCCTACGATGTTCTTACGGTGGTCGTAAACAACGACAATGACTGGTCAACGCAGCTGAACTACAGCCAGCTCTACCAGATCTTCTCGGATGACGAACCGGCCATATACTGGGACGATGTCGAGGGCCTGACAGACGCCCCACATAAGAGGATTGAGATCTACGCACCTGACGCGGCGAGCGGCACATACGACTACTTCTTCGATGAGATCATTCCCGGCTGGGGAAAGGACGACCAGCAGGCGGACAGCAGGCTGAACTCGAATGACAACGTCTACAACCCCTCGGCCGACGACAACGTCATCCTCAATGCGATCAAGAGCAACGAATATGCCATCGGCTTCTTCGGGTTCGCCTATTACAAGGAGAACCAGGGCTCGATCCAGACGGTTGCCATTGCGGAAGAGGACGAGTATGTCGCCCCATCACTGGCATCCGTTGCGGATTACCCGATGGCCAGGCCGCTCTATATCTACACCGACGGCGTGCCCGAAAGCGACGACATCAGGAACACATATCTATCCTTCATCCTCAGCGAGGAGGGACAGAACATCGTACCAGAGGTCGGCTATGTTAAACTGGGCCTTGTGGACCAGCCCCTGCTCAACTCGCAGAGGGCAAAGCTTGAGAACGCCTGAGAGTGAATGACTTGTTCGGGCGAAAGAGTGAAGGAGGGGATTACAACCCCCTTACAAGGAGGGTTTCCAGATGGCCGGAGAGGGTCGTGGTCGCGATCCTCTTTTTGGCCTCCAGCCTGGCGGTTCTTGTATCGATAGCCATCCTGTACACCCTCATCGAGGGCACCTACTCCTTCTTCGCTCACCCGGACGTGGACGCCTTTGATTTCTTCCTTGGAAGCGAATGGCTTCCCACATCCAATAAAGACCCCAGTTTCGGGATACTGCCGTTGTTGAACGGCACCCTTTTGATAGCAGGGGGGACGATACTCCTTGCCGGCCCGATAGGGATCGGGGCAGCGCTCTATCTTTCGGAATTCGCAGGGATCAAGCTCAGATCGGTGATGAAGCCCGTGATAGAGCTCCTTGCGGGGATCCCCTCCATCGTCTACGGTTTCTTCGCCATAATCGTTATCAGCC
>JAGLEG010000335.1 GCA_023145185.1 Thermoplasmata archaeon | reverse complement strand
TGTCGGGGATTCACTTGCGGGGAATGACGCGGTCATCCAGGCCCAGAAATTCGATGAGACCGTGGGGATAGATGGGGTCATTCTGACCAAGATAGACACCGATGCCAAGGGTGGAGCCGCATTGTCCATCGCCTATACCATCGGAAAACCTATCCTTTTCGTGGGTACCGGACAGGGATACGAGGACCTGATGCCTTTCGACTCGAACTGGATGACAGAAAGGCTCTTCGAGGGGTGAGATATGTCATCCATTGCCGATGGACTCCTGGAATCGCTGGTGGGCCTGCCCATGTGGGGCAAGGTGATCACGGTGATCGGGATATCGATGCTTCCGTTCATCGAGCTGAGGGGGGCGCTTCCTGCTGCAATAAATATCTTTGATTTCCCCTGGCACAAGGCGATCATACTATCGATACTGGGCAATTTGATCCCGATCCCTTTCATAATGATATTGTTCCAACACGTCGAGAAGTTCCTCAGGAGATGGTCCATGTTCGATCACCTCTTCGTGTGGTTGTTCAAGAGAACCAGGGCAAAGGGTGAAAGAAAACTGCAGGTGTGGGGGGATATTGGCCTCATTCTTTTCGTTGCCGTTCCTTTCCCCGTTACCGGGGCCTGGACCGGGACGCTGGTGGCCTATCTGCTCAAGCTCAACAGGCTCAGGTCATTCCTCTGCATCTTCGTGGGTGTGGTCATTGCAGGACTCATCATGACCGTGGTAAGCTACGCCCATATCCTATGGGGGGCAGTGATAATGATCGGCCTCTTCCTCACCCTGATCGCCATATGGAAGGTAGAGGACCTGATCATATCCCGAAATAGGTTCAGAAAGGACACACCCTAGGTGTGTTCCACCATTGTCCTCATTTTGATTTACCCACCTTGAGTTCAAATTTATATAACCGCTGCCTGGTTGTGTTTGAATGTTGTCCAGCACCGTTCGGGACGGCATATATATGAAATGAACGGAGGAATTGAAATGGAAACCAACGTAATAGGTGACGAGGATCTTCTGGATTACGTCATCGAAAAGGACTTTGAGGACACAGTATCGAGGATCGTCCTCGTTTTGTGCAAGCATTTTGAAAAAGGTATAGGGAAGGGGAAACTCTCCAGGATACTGAAGGGGAGGGACAGGGGAGCCCTCTTTTCAATGGACCCGGAGGTCTGCGAATCCTTCGGGAGGTTGTATCTTCTCTCCCTGGATGAGATCATGGATTTTCTGGAATCATTGATCAGGATGGACATGTTGGAGGTGATCGAG
This sequence comes from Thermoplasmata archaeon, assembly GCA_023145185.1. Classification (GTDB taxonomy): domain Archaea; phylum Thermoplasmatota; class Penumbrarchaeia; order Penumbrarchaeales; family Penumbrarchaeaceae; genus JAGLEG01. The sequence continues at coordinate 542 of JAGLEG010000335.1, read as the reverse complement.
CCAGATTTCCCTCGATTGAAGCTCACCCGATCGGGAGAGAAGGCGATAAGGTCCAGGAAACAGATAGATGCTCGTATCCCCTGGCCCCTCCCATCAAAACAGGTGGAGTACCCCTCGGACATGGGCCTCTTCGACCTGCTCAGGGATGAGAGGAACAGGATCGCACGGGAGGAAGGCGTACCCCCTTACTGTGTGGCGACGAACAGAAGTCTGGTCAGGATCGTTAACCTTGATATCAGAGATGCCGACGATCTGATGGAGATCCCGGGAATGGGGAGGTCCAGGGTGGACAAATATGGGACAACCCTCCTTGAGACCCTGAACAGGAGGTCCACTGCCTGATCATACCTGGCCACATTACACATGAGCAAAATAGTATTAATACCATGGATATAGATATTCAATTGGCTAAATCCATCCAGTGGGACGACCGCCATATCTCATAGCCATTATTGGCAGTGGTTGTCCCACACAGGGCGCGGATGTGGGGTCTGCGCCCTATCTCATTGGTATGAGAATATAACCTATGTCAAATTGTTATG
>JAGLEG010000334.1 GCA_023145185.1 Thermoplasmata archaeon | reverse complement strand
CACTACCTCCGTCCAATGCGGCATGCCCCGGTAAAATTCACCGTCGAGATAGATATTGATCAGGGATATCGACGAGTCCCTATCGATGATCCTGCATTTCAGGGTCACAGACCGTTCGCCGATGTGGGTTCCATCCCGTGGGGAAAAAATATCTATCTCGGGGCCGGACCTATCGATCGTAACGTGGCTGGATATGGCGATGTAGTTGTTGGCAAGGTCCCAGCACCCTACGCTGAACGAATGATGGCCATCGCTCAGGTTAGTATATGATCGCGACTTGGATAGGCCCACATCCCCCCATTCTCCACCGTCCAGACTGATCTCGAAACGGGTCAATCCACTCTCGTTATCCCATCCTTCCCACTGGAAAAGGACCTCATTTTCATACTGGACCAGATCTTCGACCGGAGATATGATCCTGAGATGGGGTTTCGTTACGTCCATGGAACAGCTTATGATATTGCTCCTGGGGCCTGGAATATTGTACCCTCCTGTTACTGTGGTCGCATGGACACGAACGAAATATCCCATCTCATCCAGGGAACCTGGGTTGTTGTCCTTTCCCCCGGCAGTGTCTGATCTGAAGCTCGTGACGGGGCTGAAGTTGTCGGATGCGTTCCGGTAGAGGAAAATTTGTCTGGCAACCATTGGCCATTTGACCTCTCCATTCCACGACCAGTTGAATAATATCGCCATATTCGTTCCGAACCCGGATAGGTTCAAAGTGGGCAGGTGAGGGGAATAGGTTAGTGGATATGGGTCCATTTTGCCATAGTTGATCTCGTAGGGCTCATCGTATCGGTCATCCTCGTTCATGTCATTCGTAAAGTGATCTGACCAGTAATTGCCCGTCTGAGAAGGATAATCATAGAGCCAATTGTTACCTCCATCCACATATATTTGTGCTCTGCCGTTCCCCAATTCCTCCCAGTTCCAGTTGTTATTAATAAAGGTATTATTGTAGATATAATTAAAAGTGGAATAATAATTCAGATGGATCGCAAATGATCCCGTGTCCAGAAATATGTTCTCGACGATCGTATTCTGTCCAAATTTATCAAGATATCTATCATACCTGATGCCTGCGGTATTCTGGATGAAAACACAGTTTGTGATCATGCAACCATATGGATTTATTATCGTTCCACCCAGGCACCTCCTGAAGACACATTTCTCGATCAGGTTGACCCTGGAATTGAACATCTCGATACCGTAAATGCAATCTGAAAATTGGGAATCCGTTATGGATAGGTTCTGGCCCAGTAGATCTACAAATATCGCAGATCGGGAGATATTATTAAACGAACAGTTTCTGATATGGAGATCATCGGAACGATAGAGGCGAATGGGTTGGGGGAGATGTGAAAAGGTCAGGTTCTCGATCACGATGTTAGAGACCTTGGACAGTATGATCTGGCCACATTCTCCATTTAGTACGGTCCCGTCGAGGTCCTTTTCATAATGATATATGACCTTCTTCCCGTTCACCGTGTTGGTCTCATCGATGAACTGCCTCCGGTTAAGGTTTGATAAAAATATGCTTGAATTGAAAAAACTATTGCCGTAAACGTGGTTATCCGGGCCATCGATCATGAGAGTGAATCCGGATACTTCGCCCGGGTAGGGTGAAAAAGGATAGGTCTCGATCTCGATCTCATCGATCGAGATCCGATTCCTGTGAAATGTATTATTCTGGATCATATTCTCATTGCAAGAATAAAGTTGAACCCCAAATGACTGCCGATCAAAGGTACAATTCACGATCTTGAAACCGGTCGATCCGTAAGCCAGAATACCAGCTGAACCAGTTTCAAGATCCGAGACGGACCCATTTATGCAGTTGAATATTATCACCTCGCCACCATTGGAGGGGATGGCCTTTCCGCTGAGGTCCTCACCATTTCTGAAATAGACCGGTTTTCCGTCTATTGTATTGTTCTCGCTGATATTCACAAGATATTTCATGTTATATCTGGTGGGATCAAGCAGGATGAAACAACCGGACAGGTTGTTGGAATATACATTTGCCTCAACCTTGTAATAATGTGTATTGTAAATGTTGGTAAGCAGGCCGATGGCTATTCCGGAGGTTGTTATTGAATTGTTTACGATGGTATCATTTCTACCCGATGTCTGTATGGAGCCATCATATATGGTATTGTATCCAATGTAGTTGTTGCTCTTCTCATTGTGATTGCTAAATGAGCTCCAGTACGAGAAGGATATCGTGTTGTTCTCAATGCGATTTCCCAGTATTCTGTTGTTGACAGCGCTGCACCATATTCCCGCGTATCCGTTATCTGATATCGAACTGTTCAGAAGTTGATTTCCGTCTCTGTAGTTCATATTGGGGTCGCTGATGGACACACCGAAACCCTGATTATCAAATACCGTACAGTTCCTGACGATGTTCCCATCTCCCATGATGAAAATACCCTGATAATTATCATATGACGTGCAGTTCTCAACGAGAACGCCCCTCACCCCCCACAATGATAATCCCGCATGTTGCTGAAAAGATGAAATGGAGGTGGCGTTGTGAAATGTGCAGTTCCGGAATACAACGTGGAGTGTGGTCGACCTCAAAATAAAGCAGTAAGAGCCCCCAATGCCATTGAAGGTGGTGTTCTCGATCAGAAATGGATCGGAATCGGAACCGTTCCCTGACCATCCCCTTAACGAGGCCTCATCCTCAAGTGCTTGATCGGAGTTGAGATAGAGGCCACCATAGATGGTCGTGTCTCCACGAGACGGCATCCAACTGTCAGAACCATCCTTATCATCAGAATGAGAGATCAAAAAAGAGTCTGTGCCAGCAAGAGACGGAAGCAGGAGTAACATCATAATGCAAATGACAAAGTAACCCTTGCGAAACATACTCCAATCTCCTGCCAGATAAAAGAACCATGATACCACTTAATAACTATTTCTGGTACAAGAGTGGATCGAAGGCCATATTACCCAAACGAGTGAAGTCCGATATCAAGAAAGGAGATCGCCACGGTGATAAATATGCAGATGGACGTTATTATCAACCCCATCATCTGCCACAGCACGGGCTTCTTCATTATGTTCAGCATGTAGCTTCCGGTCAATGCGATGAAGATGAACAGTGTAGCCGTCTCCTTTGGGTCCCAGCTCCAGGGGCTCCCCCATGCCATCCACGCCCAGATCATCCCTGTAACCAGACCCAGGAAGGTGAGCCCAAAGGCGAGCGTCATGGAGATCCTGAGGTCTTTCACCCTGACCTCCTGATCGCCCCCCTTGTTCCTCACCAGCTGTACCGCTTTCTTGAGAGCGAGGAAGGTGAACGCATATCCCAGTATGGCAAGGGGAGGGTGGATCAGTATCCAGATCGATTCCAGCTCATGTGCCATATTCGATCACCTCATCCCCAGCAGGTCCCTAAGCCACGCGAAATGGGAGCCGTTGAATATTATGTGTATGCCCAGCAGGAACGTCGTTAGATATGTTCCCCATGCGTGGACCCTTCTCCAGTTCTGGTATCCCCACCAACCGATCATCCGTTTCTGGAATATGCCGTTGATGGATATCATGACCATTATGACGAATGCCATCTCGCCCAATACGACCTCCCAGATCCATATAAGTTCCCTGTAAGGGCCGTATATCAACGTTGAGAAATGGAACGCCGTGAGTATCAGCACCTCGTAGGAAAGGGCGCAGTGGAACGCTATCCGCTTCCTGGCCGTATTGAATACCCTGTTCGACCACTTCTTGAGGATCCCGGACCCGCCCGTGAAATATCCGATCAGAAGCAGAATGAAGGCTGCCCCCCCGGTGATCTGCCCTATCAGCAGGTAGATGTCGGTGCTCTTATCGCCCCCTTCAAGTGAGAGGATGCGGATGATCACCTTCTGCTGTTTCAGCTCCCCGCCCTCCTTCCAGTAGATGATGAGGTATCCCGAGGTCTCGTTCAGGGAGAGCAGCTCAAGGTCCACAGCGGTCGAACCACCGGATGAAAGTGCATTCGTGCCCAGTGATACATCCACCAGGCCCTCAAGGCTCGTGGAGAGCTCAACGGAGATATCCTCCACATCCTCATCCGCTGAAAGCTGAATGGAGCCGACCTCCCCGACCCTGGAAAGGATCACGGTCCCTGGTGATGCCCTGAGCGCCAGATCTGCGATCACGATGGTCCCCTCGAGTGTTTCGGCATACCTTCCCAAGTCCTTGGAGCCGGGGCTCTCATGTTCGAAGAATGCCTCGTAGGATACCTCCAATGAGATGTTGCACTCGCCCTCCGATGAGGACCTTAGATCCCAGTAGAGCCCCTGTCCACCGTCAGCACCCTCTTCCAACGTCCCTGTGTCTCCATTGGTCAGCTCAAGGTTCGATCCAGAGATTGAAAGGGAGCCGGATAGATCCCTCACCAGATAATCGTCCGGGTGGGATATCCAGACCCTGATCCTCACCTCGGAGTCCGGCTGATAGAATGGATCGTACACCAGCGTAAGAACGGGCTCATCGTAGGCATATCCGCCGCTTGGGTTGGGATCTGAAGAGGAATGACAGTCATCGCAGTCATCTGCCAGGACCATATCCGTCCCCTGCAACATCAATACGGCCAGGATCACAAGGCCAGTTAGAGCCACATGCCAGCGTATACTCAATTCGTCCCCTCCGCGTCCCAGGAGGCGATCTCCTCGTCCAGATCGGATACCTGAGGATCAATGCCCAGGCTGCCGGCCCTTACCACTTCCCCTTCCCGATCGGGTTCAGGGGAAGTCATATTTCCCTTCCCCCCACGATCATTGCCGTCATCTCGGGGTCCGCGTCTCCCGTTGAAAAGGCCCTTCACCGGCACGGGAGGGGCGGACCTCTCATCCTTTCTGATAAGGACAAAGGCACCATAGGCCATCCCGAATATCGTGCCAATGATCCCACCCATCATGATCAGGTATCCTGGCCACTCCGTTGAGAGGGGGCCCAGTCCCAGGTCGAGCCCCTCATCTCCCCCCTCATCCCCCGGGACCTCATCCGGTATCTCATCATCGCCGTCAGGTATCACCGGCCGCTTTTTCACGGTGTATGTAAGCGTATAGGTTAGCTCGAAACCATCCTTGTTCTCAACTATCAACGTGATGGAATGGACCCCGACATCCGCCTTGTTCCCCAGGTCAAGCAGGAGGTCCCACGTTAGCCCCGTATGCCCTTTCCCCACCCCATCTATGTACCATTCGGTGGTGAGGTCACGGTCAAGCAGATCTGCAAGAGGCATTGTTATCGAGATGGTGTCGTTGAGGAAATATTCCCCCAGGTCAGATTGGACCTCTCCGGTCTCGATTATAGGAGCAGGAGTGTTGAGGACCTCCACCAACCAGCTCCTCTCGTGTACCTGCAGGCCACCATCGTACACGATCACGGTGACCTCATGGGTGCCGGTATCGTTGTAGGATGTGATGTAGGTGAACCCCTCAACACCGCTCGCCCTCTCCATGGAGTCGACCATCCACCGTACCCCCAGCTCCGCCTCCTCCCTGTAGAAGATATCGATGGAGAAAACTGCCTCCTCCAGCTCATCGATGGTCGGGTCATCGACAGGGTATGACCCATTGATCTCATAGGGAGCTAACGCTGTGAGCACGGTTATGTTAATACTCTCCGTATCGGAAAGAGAATGCTCCACCGAGGAGGCCTCCACGCTGATCAGGTGCGATCCTTCCTCCAGGGTGACATTCAGGTCGGGCCCCCATCCCAGGGATCCCGACAGGGTTGAACTCCACTCGAATACCACGTCGCTCATCTCAATGTTGGAACGGTAGCCGCCGGAAAGCCATACCGCCTCATCAGCGTAGAAGCTGGCCCCTTCAAGAGGAAGGCTCAACTCCGCAATGAGAAGGGGTTCATTGCTGACCACGGGCCCATGGATGGGGCCCGTATCGGAGAAGAAGTTCCCATCGGTCGCATTGAACCTGAAGCTGTGGTCCCCCACATCCACTTTCATTATCGTCCTGTATCTCTCCCCGTTGGCGAAATTGCCGTCCTGATGGTAGGAAGGTGCATCGAGGTCCAGCTCCATGGCAGTGGAGGTCGGATCGTCGTCAAGAAACATCACGACGCCACCCACAGGTGGATCGTTATCCTCGTCGGTATATATCACGCTGAAGCGGTAATCAACAGTGGGGGATCCCCCCGTAGGGGTTACCTTGCCGTCCCACAGTACAGGGGCCCTGTTGGCGATGGCAACATCCGGCCCCGTTAGCCTCCCCGACCCGGGAAGCCTCGCGCTCTCCGCCCCGTCGGAGGTCAGAATGTGATAGGTGTGCACCCCATCCTCAAGGAGAATACCCGTTACCGTGAAAACCTCTCCCGTCTCGTATGAGTCTGCGACGCCGTCCTCCAGTATCATCGGGTGTGGGTCTATCCCGTCCACGGTCAATGTGATATATTCCGGAGCGTCCCCCTCAGGGTCGCTGTATGTGACCTGGTATGAG
>JAGLEG010000333.1 GCA_023145185.1 Thermoplasmata archaeon | reverse complement strand
GCGAAGGTATTCGCTCAGAAAGTGTTCGCTCAGAAAGTATCGGTTCAGATCCTAATCGATCTGTCAAAGTTGGGATAAAATAAAATATGATCTGATGTTTGTACGGGCGTGCCTGAAGAAGAAGTTAATCAGTTGTGCAGATGTGAACATGACGAGACACACACCGAAGAATCACTCTGGCAGCCATCGACAATACCCGAAAAAATCCATTCTCCTGTACAGAAGAAACCCTACTGCAAAAAATGTGGCAAGATGAAATATCTTGGAAGTGCAACAGCAAAAAAAATTGGATTTTACCTTAACATACTTGCCGAGATCCAGAAGAGATCGGAGATATTGAGAAAGAGAGGGGTTAAGGAGATGATCCTGACAGATGTTCAGAAAAGGGTTATAGTGAAATTCCTGGAATCAGATGAATATTTTCTTGATATATTCGCGAATAACCAATATTCTCAGTACGAGATGTTTAGAAAGTGCGTCTTGAATAACAGCACGATACCCCCGTATCTGATCGATTCGGTCCATGGGGACTTGAAGGGTTAATCGGCCCATTTTACCCCCCATTAGCCTGTAATGACTAAAAATTTTATATTTATTGAGGATGGTATGGGTCCTATGCAAAGGAACCTATCACCTGGGTTGTTCTATAGACCTATTGTTTCTATTCTCATACTCATGACATTGGTTCTGCCTATCTCCGTCCTGATCCCAAATGGACCAGAGGGTTCGACCAATGTTACGGCCAATATCTCCATCGATGGTAATGCCGCACTCATTTCTTCTCCTTACAGATCCCCTGGAGGGCAGGGCATTGATGGGGACCCCTACATTTTTGAGGATCTGTCCATGAATACTAAAAATATCAAGATCCTCAACACGGACGTCTCTTTTATCTTCAGGAACATCACATTTTCTTCATCAACTTCCATTGCGATAGATATAGAGAACGTAAAAAATGGCATCTTCTCAAATATCTCTACAAATTACAGACAGCAGTTCCTTCAGATAATGGACTGCACGGACATAACCCTCAGAGGATCGAACGTGATCAACGCCTACTACTCAGGGTCCTATCTTGTATACGTTCGTAACACCGTTAATTTCACAATGCTTAACTCCAATTTTTCAAAGAGCAACGGTGTGGGTAGCTGTTATATCGTTGTTTACCAGAATGGCGAAAAACTTCTCATTGACAATAACACTTTTAAAAATATGAGGGTGTATGACAGAAGATTTGACGATAACGAGAGAATATCAAACAATTCTTTCATTAACTCATCTCTTATACTTGGATACGATATCTACAACGTTGAAGGATCAATATCCCGTAATGAATTCCATAATTCAACTCTTGACATTCAAAAAGCACAGAAGAAATGCGTTATAGACAATAATAGTTTTTTCAATGATGAGAAAAACTGTATTGAACTGGACCATACATATGAATGTACCATTGAAGATAACTACCTTTCAGGAAATTACGGCATATATTTTCAGACGAACATCTACAGTACTGGTGGCAAAGAGGCATATATCCAGAACAATATATTCGAAGATTGTATATATGGCATTAACACGTTTAATAATAATCAGAACAGGCCGTTTCGTTGGAAGATATATTCAAATTATTTCGGAAATTGTTCCGGTTATGCGATCCACCTGGGATATGGTTTTATGAACTCCATCTGGCAAAACATCTTCTACCATAACGCAGGCACTGACAATATATCATCGGGATTTCAGGTATACCACACCTACAATTACGGTAGTACGTGGGGTAACGTGTACACTGTCGGTGATATCGGAAATTTCTGGTCCAATTACCGTTCTCCGGATATAGATAATAATGGCATTGTGGATGACGCCCTTTATATCGCCTCGGGAGGTACAAATCCCGTGGACCTCTACCCGTCGACGAACCCCTATTTCGATACGACACCGCCGATGTTATCGATATTATACCCTTCAGGTCTCTACGAGGATAACTCCTATTTTATGCTTGAATGGAACTCGTATGACCCAACCTCCGGCATAGAACTTATCAAACTGAAGATAGATGATAAGGACCCGATCGATATGGGCACTTCAGGTAAAAAAAGCCTGTATCTTGAAAGTGGGGGTCATGATCTCGATCTGGTCGCCTTCAATCGTGGAGGCTTGTATACACATGTCCTTAAATCCATCCATGTTAACAAGACCATTGATATAATAACCATAAATCAGCCGTTGAATGGATCATTCCTCAGGGGGACTGAAAGATATATACAATGGTCGATAATTGCAGAATATCTTATCGATAACCTGACCATCATCGTGGATGGCATTGAATCCTATCATGAACCAGCTCTACGTGATATTCACCTGGAGTTCGATGATGGTGAACATACGGTGGTCATCCGTGCAAGAGACCTGTACGGCATGGTATTTGAAAGAATGGTATATTTCATTGTGGATAACATTGCTCCAACCATCACAATAAACGCTCCAACACCCTACTCATACCTCTCCAATAACGATGTACATTTCAACTGGGATGTCTACGACAAGTACGGCGTCGATACTCAGTTCATCCGATTCGATGATGGTGATTGGATAGATAACACCGGTGCATCCAACGCCATATGGATATATGGCACCGGACCACACATCTGTGATATCAAGGCTTTTGACATGGCCGGTAATGAGGCAATAT
>JAGLEG010000332.1 GCA_023145185.1 Thermoplasmata archaeon | reverse complement strand
CTCCCTGCGACCACCCCGTATGGCCTGGGCCTCCTCCTGCGGAGGTCCAGAAACCGGTCAGGACCGGCCTGACGTACATCTCCATGCTGTCCATATTGTCCTCTACCTGCGTCACCTTGTCCTTGGGCGATACCTCGGTGATCCACCCCACTATCAGTGGATATCCGGTCTCTGCGACCCAATCCTGGGAGATCACCGCCTCCTCTCCGGGTTCCACCCTGAGGCCGGACACCATGCCTACGACCTTTTGATTCAGAAAATCCGGGGTGGAGATGCGGAACACCACGGATACCGTGGCACCTACCGTCCCGTTGTTCAACACGGTGAGGGCGATCTGCACGTTCTCCCCCTCGAAAGGGGCGGGATCGTTGAGCTCAATTGAATGGGCCTTCATGTCGGGCGACCCTATTGCTATCACCTTCCCTCCGTTGGAGGGGTTCTTCCTGGAGATGAACACGCGCCCCATGCCCACGGCCAGCGTGGAGTCTATCTTCGATCCGATGTTCCTCTGCCAGATGAGCCTGTCCTCGTCCGCGACGTTGAGGGTCGTGGTCGATATGCAGTACACCTTGTTCTCCCTGTTGCCAAAGAGCAGGACGCCGTCGCCGACGATGGGAGAAGAGCGGGATATCTCCCCTGTCGTGTTGAACCTCCAGAGGGATGAGCCATCTGTTGAATCAAAGGCATATACGGACCCCCCGACATAGGCGTTGTACAGGCCCCATGCCCTCTTCGTCGTGAGGTAGATCGTACCGTTGTGATAGGAGGGGCAGGAGGATATCTTGGGCGGGGCTCCGGACCCCACATTCACAGACCATATCTCTGCTCCTGTCAGGGCGTCAAGGCAGAAGAATATCCCGGTGGAGTTTCCGTAAAATACGTTGCCCTCCGCAAGCAGGGGATGCCCCTGTATCGTCGTATCAGGGTCCTCCTTCAACCAGAGGATGTCCGCATTGCCCACTGATTTATTGGACTCCCCGGAATAACCCTGGTCCCCGTCGAAGAAACCGTCGCTGTCCAGACAGTAGAACGTCCCCCACCCATCCGAGATATAGAGCCTCCCATCATGGAATGCGGGATTGCTCTGGAAACCCCAGAAATTCTCCTGGTCCCCCATGGTGAGGGTCCAGTTCACGGAGCCGTCGTTGGCGTTCAACGCGTAGAACGTGCTGTTTATCAGTTTGGAGGTCCCCACGAACACCTTCCCGGCGGCCACCATCGAAGTGGATATGATGGAATCCGCATGAAGGTTCGTATCCCAGAGCCTCGTATTGGTATCTATGTCGACGGCGTAGAAATGGCCGTTATCCGCTCCGAAGTATATCACCCCGTCCCTGGCCGTTCCCCCCACGGAGATATGGTAGTTGCCTATGTAATGGTCCCAGACCACATCGCCGTTGTCCGGGTCCAGCCCCCTCATGTGCCCGTCGCCCGAACCTATGAACACGATCGAATCGTATAAAATGGGCGAGTCGAACTCCTTCAGTCCGGGAATATCGGCGGTCCACAGGGTGGTATTGTCCGGGGGGATAAGGGAGGGAGAATAACCGGTATGGTTCTCATCGCCCATGTACATGGGCCATGAATCCCCATCCAATGACGCCTCCCTTGTCGGGGCAGAGGTCCAGGGGATGTCGATATCCCCCTCGATGCCTGAGGCCGAAGAGGGCGTGAAAAACACCATTGACGAGGCAAGCATCATAAGAACAGCCAACGTTGAAATAAACCTGACAAGAACCTTTCTGTTCACGATCATCACTCCACGATATCGGATGATAACCAACAAAATTCTATTTATATAAAAGTTGTGTAACGTCCTTCGTTCATGCACAAGGTGCGCTTCATACCTCATACGTGTCATCCGTTGACGGGACAAGGACCTCCGTGAAGGTGGAGATTGCATCTGCAAGCGGTGTTCTGTCGTCACCATGGACCAGTATGACCTTTGCCGCGCCCGTCTCCTGGGCGAACCGGGTGAGCTGGTCGTGTCCCGCATGTGCTGAGAAGTCGAAATGGACCACCTCGCAGTCCACTTTCTCGATCACCCCGGCGATCTCGATCGAGCCGGTCTCCATCAGCATCCTTCCGTTGGTGTCGTCCACCTGATATCCCGTGAGAAGGATGCCGCTTCTCGTATCCTTCCTCCTGTTCTCGATGTAATCGAGCACGGGCCCGCCATCCAGCATGCCCGACGTCGTTACGACGATCGGGGCGTTCCTGGCCTGGGCCCTGTGGCCCGGGTTCTTGACGAACCTGATCGATCGAAGGGCACGGTTCAACGATTTGGGGTCCCTCAGGAATCTGGGGTTCTCGAGGTACAGTTTCGAAACTCTCGTCCCCATCCCGTGAAGCCATTTCTCACTCCGCAGCGGTGAGATGATCTGTATAACCTCCTGGGTCCTTCCCACGGCGAAGGCCGGTATGATCACCTTACCGCCCCTTTCAAGGATCTCCTCGATCTTTCTAAGGAAGTTGGATTCCACCTTCTCCCTGTCGGGGTGGGGGCGCCCCGAGTAGGTGGACTCCATTATCAGGACGTCGCATTCAGGCGCTGTTACTCCGGTCTGGAGCCTCGTATCGACCGTGTTGATGTCCCCGGTAAACAGGATGTCCGTTCCGGACCCGTCGTTGAACATGTACATCGTGGACCCGGGGATATGTCCGGCGTCGTATGCCGTGACCGAAAAGGGGCCCACCCGTATCGTCTGCCCGTATTCAATGTAGTTGAACGAGTCCTTGAACCTCCTCACGTCGAACTGATCATAGGGGAGGGTGTAGCCCTCGATCTTGGCGATCTTGATCGTGTCCATCAGGAGGATCAAAGCGGTCTCGAGCGTGAGCCGTGTCCCGTATACCCTCGCCCCGTATTCACCGCAGACCCACGGGGCCATCCCGATGTGATCGAGGTGAGAATGTGTGAGGAAAAGGGCATCCGAGGGCTTCACCTTTCTGGGGAACTTCGGGGGCTTGGAGGGGGTGAGACCGTAATCGAAAAGTATCCTCGTCTCATTGGATTCTGCCACTATGCTGAGGCTGCCTATCTCCTCTACTCCTCCAGAGAAACCGATGATCATATGAGAACTTCCAGGCGTGGCCACAATGTAACTGTTATAATAGCTTTATTCCATGTTTCCCGAATTGGGCCCTTGTGTCACTATCTACAAACATTTATTAACAACTTGTTTATAAGGTGATTTCACAACGGCAGGTTGACCATTATGATAATACCGGTAAGATGTTTCACATGCGGCAAGGTCATAGGCCAGCTATATGACGAGTTCAACCTCAGGGTCCAGGGAGGAGAGGATGCCAAAAAGGTCCTTGATGAACTCGGCCTGGAGCGGTACTGCTGCAGGCGCATGTTCCTGACACACGTCGATCTTATAGACCAGATCATGCCCTACTCCTGATAACGATCATCGGGGAAGCGTAGGATAGTTGGACATTGTCGAGCGATCTTCTCGCTTTACGGCTGACTCATTGTCGTCGCTTTCCAGGGGGCCCTCGGGCCCACTTCATTCGCCAAAGAGCCAATGGGGCCGTAGGGTAGCTTGGTCCATCCTTGTGCCTTGGGGTGGCATAGACTCGAATTCAAATTTCGACGGCCCCACCACTTCTTTTTTATTTTACGCTAATCATCATATAAACAAAATAAAAAAGCCCACCAAATCATCATCTCATCATTTTCTCAACTGATTTGGTAGGGTCTGCGGGCCTATTATCTAAGCATAATCCTTGCCCGCAGATATTTCACAGTTTATTTTACAATACTTCATATCAAAGCAAAATAAAAAACATATGAATGTTAAGCTGAACAGCGATTAACTCTTAAACATTCCAACCCTGAAAAAATCATAGATTTTTTCGGTTTTTTATTTAGGCTTGCACATTGCTCAGATCTTAAATAAAAAAGCCCACCAAATCACCATCTCATCATTTTCTCAACTGATTTGGTAGGGCCTGTGGGCCTGTTAGTTGAGCATAATGCTCGCCCACAGATCATAAACAGTTTATTTATGTTCAGATTGCACTTGGACATTATTATTGAATTCCTGTTAAGCTGAAATCATGCTTACCTCTTAAGCAGGAAAACCGTAGAAAAATCAAAGATTTTTCTGGTTTTTTATTTAGGCTTGCACATT
>JAGLEG010000331.1 GCA_023145185.1 Thermoplasmata archaeon | reverse complement strand
ATATTCACCAATCAGACGGAATGGATAAGGGACCACCGCCAGGAATACAACATCCAATACGTTCTCCACGAGGGGGACATCACAAACAACAACAATTTCGAACAGTGGAACAACTCCAACAACAGCATGAGGGTGCTGGATGGACAGGTCCCCTACACCCTGACCACCGGCAATCACGATATGGGGCCCAACGGGAACGCGGCGAACAGAGACACCTATCTCAACGACTTCTTTCCCTCACCACAATACGAGAACTGGTCCACGTTCGGAGGAGCCTACGAAAAAGGGAAGCTGGAGAACACGTACCACGTCTTCTCCGAGGCCGGCCTTGACTGGATGATCGTTTCTCTGGAGTTCGCCCCAAGGGACGCGGTCCTCGAGTGGGCGAACCAGATCATCTCGGACCATCCTGGAAGAATGACCATGGTGGTCACGCACAACTACCTTGCAGGCGATGCAAGAAACCCATGGTTGGGGGGCAGTTACGGCGTGGAGAACGATCCCGCTGGAGCGAACACCGGGGAGGAGATCTGGCAGAAGTGCATAAGGAGACATAAAAACATAATATGCGTGTTCTCCGGACATATCCTGGTGGAATCCGGTTACCTTGCAAGCACCGGAAACCACGGAAACACGGTTCACCAGATGTTGGCCAACTTCCAGATGAACGAAAGAGGTGGAGACGCCTTCATGAGGATCCTGGAGTTCAACACCTCGGCGGGATCGATAGAGGTCCGCACATACTAACCATATCAGGACCAATATAAAAATGGATCAAACCACAACTTCAACCTCACCTTCGACAGGTGGGACTACGTCAACTATGTGCCCTACGTCCTCAACAACGTCACGGATATGAACATGCAGGAGGATCAGCTGAAGGGGTTCCTTGACCTGGACGGCACCTCCCTTCCATCAAGCGGAATATTTTCGGACCCCGATCTCGGCGACTCGATGAAGTTCCAGCTCTGGAACGGCATGGAATGGATCTGGCTCAACGAGGGGAACAGATATCCGATGAACTCAAAGATCTTCGCGATGCTGGGCAACGGCTCCCTGATGATCGAGCCTGAGGAGAACCACTACTGCGAAGAGAACCTTCAGTTCAGGGCAGTTGACAGAATGGGTGCAAAAGCTGAACATTCGGTAAGGTTGCAGATCAGGCCCATCAACGACCCTCCCGAACTTCACCCCGTCCACGAGTGGACCTTCCACACCCAGCCGAAGGGTATCAAGGGGACCATCATCACCGTACTGGAGGAAACACTCCTTGACATGACGATAACGGCGGAGGATCCCATTGAACCCTGGGACAGGGAGAACTTCACATTCTCCTCCAACGCAAGCGACGACAATTGCCCGTTCTTCGACGTCGACCAGGCCAGCGGCAGGGTCTCCTTCACCCCAAACAACGACGATGTGGGCATATATTACCTCACCATCACCGTGGACGATGGGAACGACCACAACCAGTATGATGATGTGAACATCAAGCTCGTCATCGAAAATGTGAACGATCCACCGGAGATCACCACTGCGGACCTCCTGGAATGCTGGGAGGACCAGCTCTATATCGTGGAATACCACGCTCGGGACGATGACCCGGGAGACCCTGACCTTACATGGACGCTGGATACCGACGCCGGATTCCTCACCATGGACCGGAACACGGGACTCCTTCAGGGCACTCCTGACAACGACGATGTGGGCATATACGACCTGATTATAACGGTGGAGGACGGATCTGGAGCCACTGATATGATCCATTTCCAGTTAACGGTCCACAATGTCAACGACCCCCCAGTGCCTTATGAGGAATACATGGTCTACCATATCGATGAGGACACGGGTCTTTTCCTCTCCCTTTTCGATAGATTCCACGATGATGACGACATGATACTCTCCTACGGCATTGATCAGGGGAGGAATATCTCCACGCGGATCGTTGAGGACCAGGCATATTTCTCTCCCGAGCGCGATTGGAGCGGAGAGGAGACCTTCAACATCACCGCGACGGATGGGATCGATACCGCATTCATGATATTCAGGCTAATTTATGAACCTGTAGATGACAGCCCGACAGGGGTGACCATACATCTGCTTCAGGAGGAATATGTCGAGAATGGACCACAACTGGTATCCGGAACCGGTTATGATCCCGACATACCCTACGGGGATTCGATCGAATTTATCTGGTCCAGTGATACAGGGGACCATATCGGTTCGGGGGAGGTGGTGAACCTCTCACTGCCAGCTGGTCACCATATAATTGTGCTGAAGGTAAAGGATGGAACCGGCAGGTTGTCCGTAGAGACCCTCGGCCTGACAATTCTACAACGCGAAGAAGAGGAGAACCAGACGGTCCCGGTTGAACATAACGAGAGCGGATCAACGAGAAATGAGGCCTACTGTCTCTTCTATCTGATCACGCCTGCAATTATAATCGCCGCCATACTTTTCACGATAATTGGAATAAAGAGATACAATAAAAATAGAACACAGAAACGATCAGTTGATGGGGCGGGCCCCGATGAGGTCCACGTCGCAGACGAAGACCTGTCCCCGCTCCTTCCACCTTAACACGACCTCCTGAATGTGCTGAACCCACTCCCTGGCACCCTCCAGGAAGAAGACGGAGTTACCGATCATTATCATGGAGGCGTTCACCACGCCGTCAACCTCGGACAGTGCCCCCTTCACCTGCAGGCTCTCCAGTTTGGAACCCCTGGAGAAGTTCCTGCACTCCTCCATCAGCCTCTCCAGTGATGGCTGCTCCAGCAGATTGGCCAGGGCAGCCTCCCCGGCCTCGTTGATGAACCTCTTCTTCATGGGGTTGGATATCACGTCGGACGTGCAGATGGGATCGCCCACAATAAGTGACACCACCTTTGGGACCAGGTCAAGCTTCACTGGAAGAGTATGTACTTCACCGTGAGGAGGGACCCCCGGGGCCAGCCTGATCGCAATACCCCCTCTCGCCTGGGCAACGACGTCCCCCAACCCACCTCCAACAAGGATATCCGCCCTGTGAGCCGCCTCCACGCAGTCCTGATAGGTGATGAATCCAATGTCCTCAAGGGCGGCGCTGTCGTCAAGCCAGGGCCTCGCCTCCTGCACATCCCCATCCTGGGTCAACATCCCCGACGCCTTGCCCGATGATCCTACGGGTTCCACATCCCCTCCCTTGTCGATATAGACATCCATCACGTTCGCCATCTTCCTCTTGATGGGGTCCACCTTGAACTCCGAGGTCTCCATGGAGAAGAGGCTCTCCTGCTGCGCCTTGAAACGCAGCCTCCTGTCCCAGACAGGGACCACGGAGTACAGGGCCTCCCAGGTCGCTATCGCGGTGGCGAGGGCCGCCGCCCCGGACATGCCAAAGCCCTGGCCCACGGGCAGTTGGATAGTCACCCGAAGGGATACCTTCCACCCCTTCCCCTTCTTCGGGAGCAGGTCCTCCAGCACAGATCTGTATATCCGATCATCCTCCTTGAACTCCCCGCTTCCCCGGATCTTCAGCTCCAGCTCCAGGGGTCCCTTACCCACTTTATCCTCGAAACTGCCGTTGACCATGGCCCCCTGGCTGATGTTCACACCAGCCCCCCGGGACCCCTGTTTTAACACTTCATCGGAATCGTTGTGAATGGAGAAGAAACCGGTAATGTGTCCGGGGCAGAAACCAATCCCTTTTCTGATCATCGTACCTCACTCCCTCAGCATCTCCAGGCTCTTGTCCATGATGAAACGGGCGATCTCCTCCTTGCGCCCATCGACCTCAAAGGCATCCTTGCCCGGCGTGATCAATAACACGATATTTCTCTCTTCCCCCACGTCCTTGAGGTCGTTTGCCACTATCAGGTCCATGCCGACCTCGGTAAGCCTCCTGTAGGCTCTTCTGAGGAGCTCCTCCCGGTCTGAAAGCGCCTCGGCCTTGTACCCGACGAGGAAGGCATCGGGATACTCCCTCCTGAAGGCCTCCACCACCTTGGGAGTTCTCTCCATCTTCACAACCATCCCCTTCTCCCCCGAGGGAAGCTTTCCCTCCTTCCGGACTGGAGAGTAGTCGGATATAGCAGCGGAAAAAATGGCCATGTCGGGGACCCCCCACACCTCCCTCAAACCCTCTATATTCTTCACCAGATCTGCGGTGGTTCCAAAGATCTCCGATCTGATGTGACCCGGGACCCCTGTAACTCCTTTGCCCACCAGCAGCAGTACCTCCGCCCCGTGGGAATGGGCCTCAAGTGCGAGGTATATCCCGCTCCTGCCCGTCGCCACATTCGTCACTACCCTCATGTCATCAATGGGCTCTTGGGTCGCCCCCGTAACGATGAGGACCTTCTTTCCGTACAGTGCCCTGTCCGACAGCCTCTGGACCACCCTGCCAACGATCTCATCCAGGGGCGCCATCTTAGCCTTGGACTCCTCAAGGAGGGGCTGAACTATCTCCAGGCCCATCCCCCTTGCCTTCTCAAGATTCTCCTGCACCACCGGGTGCTGGTACATGGTCCCGTGCATTGCCGGAACTATCATGACCGGGATGCCCGTGCCTATTGCCGTCGTTGCGAACGTGGTCACCGGCGTATCATCGATCGCCAGAACGACCTTGCCAAGAGTATTTGCCGTACATGGAGACAGCAGAAGCAGGTCCGCCCTATCCGGCACGTCCCCACACAACGATACGTGTTCCACGGCCCCCGTAAGCTCCGTAATGACGGGGTTCCCCGTGGCGAACTCCATTGCGCTTGCGCCCAGGATCCTGGTCGCCTCGGGGGTCATCACGGCGATAACATCCGCACCATGCCTGATGAGCTCCCTGGACAGTTTCACGCATTCCACGGCGGCGATGGAACCCGTCACACCCAGAACGATCCTCTTTCCCTTCAACCGATCGCTCTTGACCGATCTCAACTCAGCAGTCGGGTGCATGACATTCGTATGGTAAAGGGGATATTACCATTTTCTCCCCACGACTAAGATAGTTATTTAATCCATGTAGGACATTTTGACCTGAAATGGCCACCTGTTCGAGGAAGGGATCCATCATGAATAACTATCAGTATCACGTGAGAACAAGGAAGAACGAACGCCTGACCATTCTCCTTTCGATCCTACTGATCGCATCGGGTTTGTGGGGGCTGCTGCTGACAGAGGTGGATACTGTTCATGGAAGCACCCTCTATGTCGGCCCGGGAAAGCACAACACGATATCCGAGGCGATGTTGAACGCATCCACGGGGGACACGATCGTCGTCGAAATGGGTATCTACGAAGAGACCGTGATAGTGAACGTTACGGGTGTGACCATCAGTGGATCATATTTTGGACCAATGGTCAACTCAAACTCCTCAAACCCCACCTTCCTTATCACAGCGGAGAATGTGACCATCAAGGACATGACCATCAATGGAGATATCGTCATCAGGGCCAACCATACCAAGATAATGAACCTCACGATCACCCCCTTGGACAGGATCGGCATATGGATCGTCAATTCAACGGGAACATCCATCGAGAATGTCACCATCGTTCCTATTGAATCCTCGGGCATATCCATCGAAAACGGATCCGACACGTCGCTTTCGGACCTGACGCTCACCAACTCGATGTTAGGGGTCGGCATCAGCATTGATACTTCCACAAACACGACGGTCGACGGCCTGCTCTCATTGGGCGAGAACCTGGGCATATCATGCCTTGGTTCAGAGGAGCTGTCGATCCTGGATTCATTATTCAACAATTCGCAGATCGGTATGGAGATAATGGATACGAAGGATATCCACCTGATAGGGTCTGTATTCACCGTCCG
>JAGLEG010000330.1 GCA_023145185.1 Thermoplasmata archaeon | reverse complement strand
GACCAATAGTTATCTGAGACGATCGTCCCTTCGGTCGCAGATATCTGGTCCAGACCTTCTATCTGGTCATTGTTATCGATGAACATGTTGTCTCTTACGATGTCCCGCCCGGACGTAAGGGAAAGCGCAGGGCCGGGACCATTGTGGAAACGGTTCCACTTGATCGTACAGTCCCCACCGTTGTATGTTGCAACCCCTTTATCATTCACCAAGAACAGATTGCTATAGAGGGCCAACCTCTCACCCCCATCATTGAAAACAGCGATAGAGTTGTTCACAAACTCACAATCTGTTATACTTGCGCCGGGAGACCACTCCACAACCTTCATACCGATGTCATTCTCAAATATCCTGCAGTTCTCAATGGTCGGATCATCTCCGACCTCCATCCCAACATCGCATCTACTCACAGAACAACTATCTATGAAAGCTGTGTTGGCGTCAATGTAGAAGCCAACGGTCGCATTGGAGACATGGACGTTCGACAATTCTACGTAGTTTGCTTGGATGAGGACCTGTCCTGCGAGTATCGGCTCATTGAAATCCTCATATATTCCATACGGATCGAGCAACATGAGTACGGGCAGGTCATTTACCATATTTCCAGGCCCTATGGTATTCCTGCTAACATCCCTTCTGAAATCCGAGAAGGTAATTGAACAGTTGTACATCCTGTTATTTTCGATCACATTGTACCCGGGGCCTGCCAGGTGGATCCCGTAGCCATTTTCGGCGTAGATGGAATTATTATGAACACGTATAGAGAAACCATCTAACAGAACCCCATCACCATGGGAGGATTCGATGTGGTTGTGATGGATCGAAGAATTAACACTCCTGATAGCTCCCATCCTGATCCCCAGATCGCATCCCATGATATTGTTATTTGATACCGACGCGAACCAGGCTATTCCACGAATACCCTCGGTACAGTTCGATATCGTATTTCCCCGTACTGCATTCTCACATTCATCAAGTATTGAGTCGTACATCTCAATACCCCTCTCACATAATGTGATGATATTGTCAATTATCGAGAATTTCGATGAGACACATTCCACACCGTAATTGGCCATATTATGTATCTCATTACCGATAAGATCACAATTTACTGATTCTCTAAAAAAGGTCCCAGTATCACAATAATAAAACGAACTGTTGCTGCAGGTCACACGGTCTGAGCCCATAACGAACAGAGCGTAGTAACATTCACGAAATGAGACCTTCCTGATCCGTATATTATTCGAATCAAATATCTGCAAGCCGTGATAGATCATGTTCATTACAGAGCAATTTCTTATCTCAATATTCGATGACTGAAACAGCCAGATACCGAAGGTGGCATTATTGAGGTGAACATCTTCGACAAGACCATTGGACACGTTCACAAGGAACAACTGCCCGCAATCCGGAGAGATGGTACTGCCGATCAGGTCAAGGTCCATTAGGTAGATCAATGGCTTTCCATTCACGGTATTATTAGCGGGAACCTCACTTGTGTAATAGGATGAGGACTCACGGATCGAATACAGGTCATCTATGGCGAATGAGCAGTTGATAAGGTCGTTCGAGTAGAATTTGTTGTTGGCTGCTTTAATTAACAGTATCCCATATTCCTGGGGGTCCTTCAGGGTATTGTTCAGGATTATATTGTCACGAGAGGCCTTGGATAGGGTGATCCCATCCCCATCACCAAAACCATCAATAAAATTGTCATTTACGATGTTGTAGTTCGAATACTCCAGTAGCACTCCCTCATCGCTTGTATACAACATCGTGTTTCCCGATATCCTGTTATATTCGGACCTATACAGCATGATCCCGGGGTCGTTCCTCAGGACCATATTTCCCTGGACGATGCACATCTCCGAGGTTTCGATGAAGATACCATCCCTTGTGTTTTCCTCCATTGTGCAACCGAGGATCCTGGAGTTATTTGACAGGATCATCTCTATCCCTCTTAGGTTTCGCAGAAAGGACGAGTTACGGACCTCTACATTCATGCAGCCGCCGATGGTCATCCCATTCGTATTATAACTGAAAGTGGAGTTTGTAACCACGACCGAGATCACATTGAAGAGGATCAACCCCGAGCTTGGAAACGGATGAGGGAACCCATCCGTCGAATTGTAGAACGAACAGTTCTCAATGACAATATGTAGAGTCGTATTCGCGATCAGCATCCCGTAATATCCACCGGATGTGTCGATGGTCAGGTTCGAGATGACTATCGGGTCACCCTCTGTTCCGCTCCCGGTCCAGTTCAGATCCGATGCCATATCGATTAGCTCTGCATCCGAATCGATCTTGATCGCATCGAGAGGCCCTCTTACGAGAGGAGGTGAAGGTTCTCCCTCAGTAAAAGATGACATTATCAACGCGTTGGATGACAACATCAGTGATATGATCAGGAATGAACCCAGCTTCAACTCCTCTGCCTCCGATGGAACAACATGGATTTGTAGATATAAAAAGTTGGGTCACAATCTGACTGCATGTATCGATCACGATATGAATCACTCCTCCTGAGACTGTTTCGCCGCAAGCTTCGCGGGCACGATATAGAAGAAAAGGATCAGGAGGATCGTGACGGCGAGCATGATGATTAGGAAATAGGGGAATTCCTCCTCATTCTCGACAGGGTCTACATCCTCCTCCACCCTCTCCATTTCCACATAGAGGTCCATACCTTCACTTACATTGAACTCGTTCATGCTCTCCTTGAATCCGTCCCCCCAAACCCGGATGGTGTAATTCCCAGAAGGTAGAAGGTAGCTGAAGGTGCCATTATCGACCGTGTCGATAAGTCCTGCTCCATCAATGGAGTAGTTCATTGTTGAAACGATCCGATCCCCCGACCGATCTTCAATTATCCAGAAGGTGACCGGAAATCTCTCCAATTTCCTTGTGAATTCCTTGGAGAATTCACTCATTCTGTTGCCTGCAAGATCTGCCCCGGAAATAGTCAGATAATTGGAGGTGCCGGGGATTATCGTCCACATTTGGAGATTATACAAACCTTCTTGATCGCTTGTGAGATCGATAGGATCTCCGTTCAGGGTGAAAAGAAGGCTTTCTGTATCCATCTCCTCGGAGAAGCGCACCCAGAGATACAGCTCATTAAAATCCATCATCGTCGTGTATGGAAACACATCAACGACATATGGTATAGTCCTGTCGACGGTAAAATTGACGATCTTCTCCACCCAGTTATCTACCATATCGGTTACCCTTATCAACAGTTGCTGCTGCCCCTCCACAGGCAGACGTAACGTATGGTTTAGCTCATCGAGGTCCATCCACTCCCCGTTGAATCTCCTCTCGATTCTTGCGACCTGGAGGTTGTCTGATGCGAGCCCGGTGATATCGATCTCGTTCGAACTGATGAGCTCGCCTTCAACAGGAGATGATATCTTCAATTCCGGCGCAGTGGTATCAACATTAAAATTGAGGGTTCTGCGAATGGAATTCTGGCATCTATCCCTACATTCCACTTCCACCAGATGAGGGCCATCTGATAGTCCAATAAGAACGATGGACCTGTTCTCTCCAACATCGATCGGGGCATCCCCATCCAGGGAAACGAAGATCTTGCAGTTGTCGACATCATTATCCGAGTGCTCCCAGTGGATCTTGACAGCGGGCCCATTGAGCCAGTCTCCATCCAATGGAGAGGTGATCTCCAGCTCCGGGGTGATCCTGTCCACGAAATATGTGTATCGGATCGACGGGAAGAGAGGGCCAAGATCGGTTATCGATCGGACCATGTAATGGTGATCCAGCAGATCCAATACAGTCGGGTCCAGATAAGAACCTTGATCCCCCGGGACCCTCGCCAATTCATCATAGTGGGACCCATCGTATGATCTGTAAATTACATGTTCGATGGATTCGGGATGTGTGAAATCTATACGAACAGACTCTCCTTCATTCCATATAGAGGTGATCTCTGCGGAGGGGACGATCTCACGGGGTATGTATGCGATCGGGGTCATATCGCCGTTCAGGCCTTCTATTAGATATGCTTCTTCCATTATCCCGGTCATCAGGTCGTGGGAAGCGTTGTGATCGCTCCAGTAATTATACTTAATATCTGTTCCCAATTCAACCTGACGTTTCTCCGGGTTCTCACCGACACCATTGTTGTCTATGAATGCGTTATTGATAATATGAGTTGAGAACGGATAGGATATCGCATAAGATACACTCTCCTGAAAAAGATTATACTCAATACTATTGCTCGGATAAGAGGGCGGCTCCCATCCTTGTGAGATCCCAATACCATTTCTCAGGAAGTGGTTTCTCTCGATACGATTATCGTTCCATGATGACAATGAGATGCCGACCCCATTTTCCTGGAAAAGGTTTCCCGTAAAAAGACAATTTTTATTCCAGGATGAGACACCGATCGAATGATCTTTAAATTCATTCGAACGGATAATGACGTTAGGGTTGAAAACGGTGAGGCCGATCCCATCTTTACTGGTGAATTCGCAACCCTCCACGATGGACTGGCCACCCTTAGTCCAGGAAATAATGAGGCTGCGCTTGTTCCCAAGGAAAAATGAATCCTTAACCCGTACATCGCCGCATATCAAAGCTCCATCGATACATCCAGAGATCGTGACGTTCTCAACGATCGCATCACCCGAATTGACTAACAGGAAATTGAATTGATCCGAAAAGGTCATGTTGTGGATCCTGACCCGGGGAGCCTTGATCAGGATCTGTCCGTATTCTCCGGATATGTTCACCTGTTCCAGGGATGAGCTATCCGCGTAATGATAGTAGACCGGGAGGCCGTTCACCAGGTTCGTGGGGTCGATCGTCTGTCTCATTATATGAGAATTCATGAGTATCGAGCAGTTGGACAAGCGGTTCTCATGCAATTCATTGTATATGCCATTAAGGTGGATGCCTACGTCTTTCTCCATGATGATCGAGTTATCTATCAACCTGTTGAATTGGCCAAGAACCTCGATCCCATATCTCCCGTAGGAGGATATCGTGCTATCGACGATATCATTGTGATCGCCGGATATCGTTATTCCGATCCCATCTGGGGTGGAGATGCTGTTATTGAATAATCTGTTGAGATCCCCATCGAGAAAAAATCCGTCTCCTCTCTCCGAGATGACCGTATTGTTCTCTATCCGATTGGATCCGAACATCTCCCCGCCATGTTCAAAATATATCGCACACGACAACCCACTTTGTACCGCTTCTGATCCCGTGAATTCATTGCTCCCTATCTGGCTATTATTTGAATTGCCCTTCAGTCCATATGTGCCATATATGATCTGGTTATCAACAATAACGTACTCCCCATTATTAGGGCCTGGAATATGGATTCCATTCATGGAAGAGGAGAGGTCATTGCCAACTATCCGGAAACCATCTGATGCCCCTTCATGATAGATCATGATACACTCCTTCGAGAGGTTCAAGATCGAGTTGTTCTCAACTCCACCGTAACAATGTATCATACGAATCCCATGGGAGGAGTCAAATATCAAATTATCAAATGCCCACAGGTCATGAACGTTTAGTGCATAGATCGCATTGATGGTATTGTTGATGGCACAGGACCTCACCAGGATGCTGTTTCCACCGTACATATGGATTGATGTTTGGGTATTCCGGGTGAGGCTACAAGACCCTACGTGGCAATGTTCAGAGAGTTCCATCTTGATCCCGCAGGTATTGTTGTTGAAGTTGGAATCTAAAACTGTGACATTGGACGAATCGATGATCGTGATCCCGTTTATATTATCCTTGCAGATCACATTCAATACCTGGACCCGTGTCACGTTCATCAGGATCAGTCCGGAACTGAGTATCGTGGGAATACCCTCATAGGTCGCATTGGAGAACGTGCTGTTCGTAATCTTGAACGATAGGCTAGTGTTGGCGATCCAGAGGCAGTGGTGACCACCTCCCGCATCGATATCAAGATCGGTTATCACGAATGGATCCGAAATGGACCCATTTCCCGTCCAGTTCCTATCCGATGCGGTATCGATGAGCTCCTGGTCCGAATCGATCTTGATCACATCGAGAGGGCCCCTTGAGGGAATGTAAGAAGGACCCTCATCGATGAAAGATGATACCACCAACGCATTGGATAACAACATCAATGATATGATCAGGAATGAACCCAG
>JAGLEG010000033.1 GCA_023145185.1 Thermoplasmata archaeon | reverse complement strand
TTGGAGATGTCCTTATATGTCCTCAGGAGTCACCAGAGGAGCTGATAGAGATCATGGAGAGCGCCCTTGGTATTAAGGCGGTAAAGGCATTCATAGGCAATACCAGCCTCCACGGGTCCCTCATCGCAGGAAATTCAAAAGGGGCGGTAATTCCCTACTTCTTTGACCCTCAGGACATTAAACAGGTCATGGAGAAGAGCGGGCAGGCACCTGATGAGGAGTTCAACATCTTCACATCACTCGATCCACTTACGGCCTGGGGGAACAACCTTCTTCTATCGGAGAAGGTAGCAATGTACAATCCCGAGATGGAAAAGAGGTCGGTAAAGAGGATCTCATCGGAACTGGATATCGAGATGGTTCCGGGAACGATCGCGGGGATCAACACAGTGGGATCCATTGCGATGTTGAACTCAAAGGGCATCGTCGTGCACCCCAAGGCCTCGGAGGATGACCTCGACAGGATCCAGGAGATATTCTCCCTTAAACCGGAGATATCCACGATAAACTTCGGATCTCCCTATCTCGGCTCCTCCATGGTCGCCAACGATAACGGTGCTGTTATCGGGAACAGCAGCTCCGGTGTTGAGATCAACAGGATAGAGGACGCCCTCGACCTGATAGTGTGATCCAGCCTCACTTCCCATATCTTCTCTTGCGAAGCTGATAGGACCTTACAGCCTTGAGAAACTCTGTAAATGTGAGTCCCGGCCAGTAAATGTCCGTGAAGTAGAGCTCGGAGTAGGCCAACTGCCACAGTAGGAAGTTTGAGATCCTTACCTCCCCCGAGGTACGAAGCACGAGGTCAGGGTCGGGGAAATCTGCAGTGTAAAGATAACTTGAGACCAGGGCCTCGTCAATATCTGCAACATCCACCTTCCCCTCGAGTGAATCACCCACTATGCTCTTGATGGCAGATATGAGCTCCTCCCGTCCTCCATAGGCCACGGCGATGTTGAAGAAGTACTCACCGTAGCTTCTGGAATTGGACTCTGCCTGCTCTATTGCATCCCGAAGCTCTTCTGGAAGGGTCTCCTTCTGGCCCAGGACCGTTACGCGGATCTGGTTCTTGTGGATCCTCTCATCCGTTGCTATCTTCAGGAAGTTCTCCTGGAACAGCTTCATGAGGGTTTTTACCTCCAGTTCCGACCTGTTGAAGTTCTCCGTTGAAAAGGCGTAGACGGTAAGGATCTTGATCCCCAGATCGACGCACCATTCAAGCACATCCTCCAGTTTATCCCTCCCGCTCAGATGGCCCTCTATAGGGGTCTTGCCATCGTCCAGGGCGAATCTCCTGTTCCCATCCATGATTATCGCTATGTGTTTTGGCACGGGCTCCTGTAGTACGAGAGACTTGAGCC
>JAGLEG010000329.1 GCA_023145185.1 Thermoplasmata archaeon | reverse complement strand
CTCCCTGACCTCCAGGTCCAGGGGGATCCTGTGGAAGCCATCCTCATCGTTGGAGATCAGTGAGAGGTAGGTGGAGTAGTTGCCCACCGGTAGAGATGTGCAGTTGATCATTATGGAGGCGTTCCCGCCCTCCGTGTAGCGGAGAGACCAGGAGGAATTGACGCCCTCGATCCAGAAGGAGGGCGTGTCGTGTGAGAGATATATGTCGTCAATGGAGAAGACACCCGGACCATTGCCGAAATTGTCGCCCGTGCTCTCGGTGACGAACCTGAATCGGAAATCAGGATGGCTCGCATCCAGGGGCAGGTCGATCTCCCTAAGCGAGAAGAACCCGTTCTGGTAGTAATCCCCTGTGTCCGAGGAGACCCTGGTCCACTGGTGGCTCTCGTTCAGATATTCGAGGTGGATCCAATCCACCTTCTCGTCGTAATAGAGCATGCCTCCCATCTCGACGTGATACGATATCTCCAGGCTGGTATAGTTGCTCGTGTCAATGGTCGTCGACGTGATGTTCTCACCGCAGACGAGGTCCAGGGAGTAGGGATAGGATGGTGGATACAGTCCGTTGGTCCCTATGCCCAGAGATAGCGTGTCATTGACCCATCTCGTAGCGTTCAGTTCCATTGTGGAGAACCCGTCCGCAAACAGCACCCTATCCTCAAGTTCATACTCCAGGCGGCCATGGCCCCGATTCTCCACGGATATGTTGAAGAGATGCTCCTCGCCCGTTCTCCACCAGATCTCCATCGTATCCTCGGGGTCAAGGACCATGTCGGGGTCCGAGTGGACCATGACCCTCCTCTCCAGGAGGTTGTTCCACGCGATGGACCCACCATTATCTTCCACCCTGACCCCCACGGTGTGCCATCCATCGTTCAGGGGTGTGAAGTTCATCTCAACAGCTTTTGCATCTCCCGATGCCAATGAGGTGATGGAGGTCGAGTTCACCTCTCGTCCATCCAGTTCCAGGGTGATATTGATGCTTGAGAGGTCACTGTTTCCGGAATTTCTGATAGAGCCCTCCACCGTCCAGTTCACACCAGCGATCCCCGATCGGTCCACGTCCACCTCATCCACGCACAGGTCTGCCGTTGTCGCGTTGATCCGAATGCTGGAGATGTAAGGCCTGTAATTATGTCGGGTGATGGTCACCGTTATATCGCCCGCCTGGAGCCCATCGACGGTTACGTTGGCGACCCCGTTACGAATGTCCTCCACACCCAGTATCGTATGGTTGCTGGAGATACATACCGTGGCGTTCTCCACATCTGAATGGACCTGTACGAGGGTCGTGCCCATTGAAAGGTAGGATGCGTGGGATGCGTTCAGATCGAGCGGCCGGGAGGTCCAGAGCTCCATGGTGGGATCGCCCAGATAGTGGAACAGCTCATACTCCAGGTAATCTATGCCCCAGGGGTCCCCCCAGGTGGCGGTCATGAAGTATTTGGCGTAGTTCAGGACCTCTCCCATCCTGAAAAGAGGTGTGGCGTTCCCAAGCGTCGCGTTGAGGGAGGGGAACATCGCATCGTACAGCCCCTTGTAAAAAAAGTCATTGTGTCCTGAATAGCTCACCCTGGTCGCGGCCACGACCCCGACCGCCCCGCCCCCTTCCTGGTTCATCAGATGCTCTGCGAAGGACTCCTCGGAAGGGCTGTAAGGGCCGTCCGAGGTCTCATTGTCGAAGTAGCCGGTGAGGCAGTTGATGGAGAAGACCACGGGAAGAAGCTCCCCGTTATGCAGGTTCCTGACATTGGATGAGGCAAATTTCGGCTCCCCCCATCCACTGGTACCTCCATGGTCCCTGTGGGTTATCAGGAATGAGCCATCGTGAAACGCATCGGAGATATTCGAAGAGGACCCATCCCATTCGAAGCCGTTGCTTCGAAGCAGTTCCGGGGGGATCGCCTCCCCACTGGAGTAGGTTCCCATGTTCCAGTTACGGGGGTCAACACTGCTGCTGGCATAGAAGATCCTGGAGGCATTATAATCCAGCGAGTTCATGAAGGAGTAGGCCTCCTCGGATGTCTGGGCGAACCGCCTGTCCGCATAGCCATCATTGTTACCATCCTGAAAGTAGGCGGCGAGCGTGACGTTGTCATAGAAACCGCTGTGGTATGGCGGAGCCCTCTCGTATTGTATCACCTTGCTCACGATCATCTCCGCCTGGGATGCGTTGTTGGCAGGGATCCTCCCGGTGAAAATATCCGGAACGTAGTCCGATCCGCTCACCGTGGCGTAATAGAGATCGGTCCCCGTGAGCGCCCGGTCGTACGGGTGTCCGTTCATGTAATTGGTGGGTACGAGGTCCGAATCCCCCATGAAGAGGACGTAATACGGCCTTGGATCGAAGTTCTCGTAGGTGTGGAGTATGAACTCCTGGACCTGCTCCCTATCATGCCCTATCTGGTCGAGATCGTACACCCTCGTGTCGATCCCCATCTGATTCTTCCATCCTGCAAGGTCCATGGAGGCATTCAGGAGGTCGGGATGAGAGATGATGATGTAATCGCATCCATCCTCATATCGTCCATTGTTGGCCGGGCCCACCTTCAGGTGATCGAAGCTATCCCAGTTGGAGAATATCCTTGGATATATCTCCATGAACGGGGAGTGCACATCCACTTCCGGCAGTTCATCCCCATTCCACGACAGCTCCACATGGACCTCGGTGGCCCAGGATACCTCTCTGGAGCCCTCACGGATCGATGCGGGTGTCACCGTTAACATCCTGAACGGGACCTCGCCCATCATGCCCGAGCGCTCTTTCAGGGGGCCATCCGGGTATCCAACAGGAGATAAATAGAATCCCTCATCAATGACGAAAACGGAGGGCCCCACACCCGTAAGGTCCGGTGAGGCCTCCTGAAGGGGCAGCAGTGGCCCCAAGTCCAGGTCCATTGATGAAATGGTATTGATGCTGGAGGGCCCAGCGGGAAGTGCCAGTGGGATGTTGATCGCTGGAAGCATTGGCCTTCCCGGAGACCCGGTGGGCGAGGAGCCGTCGAAGGTCAGCAGTACAAATGTCTCCCCCTTCATTTCAACGGCGTGGACCGAAGGCGGGCCGAAGCGGAGTTCGACGGTCAGGGAGCCAGGCCCCGATCCGATCAGCTCCATCTCGAATTCGCCGGCATCCAGTTCAGGGGAGATAGGTTCCTCCAACCTCCGGTCCTGTTCCTCCGCAGAGTTGGTTGAGATGAATGGCAAAAGGAGAAGGAGCGTTGCGATGGTGATGGTTATTCCTTTTCCAAGGCTCATATTGGCACATCCGAATGGGGTGGGATCCCCGGCTGTTCAAACAATCGGTTAGTGATATTTAATGTATCTTATGCCAGTTGGGATGTATGTGTGAGGAAGAGGAAAGAACAGCCGGGAAGAATGCATGAAAGGGAGAATAGGGCCATATGAGAGATCCAAAACCGAGAAAGCTTAACCCCTTCCGGAGCGCGCTCCAATATATTGCATCTCATTATAC
>JAGLEG010000328.1 GCA_023145185.1 Thermoplasmata archaeon | reverse complement strand
CGTATACGATTGGACCGAGGAACCCGAATTCGTCCGGGCCGGAGTGACCCCGGGGAGAGTTCCCAACGACGGGTACGCAGAGGCGATCATCTGGGCCAGGGTGGACGACGTGGAGGATGACCTTGATAAAGTGGAGGCCGACCTCACACCGATAGGGGGCGAGAACAGGCAGAGGCTCTATGACGACGGCACCTCCGGTGACGTATTCTCGGACGACGGGAACTGGTCCTTTGCCTTCACCATATCCCCCATGACCCCCCTTGGCGATCTCCAGATGGAGCTTACCGCCTACGATCACGCGGGCCACGAGGTCAATGAGATGGTATTGATCAGGGTGATCATGCCGCCTGTCGCACCCCTCATCAAGGAGGTTCAGCTGGAGCCCACGACCGTGGTGAACGACGGCAAGGACGTGTGTGAGCTCACCGCCCTTGTGGAGGACGTTAACGGTGACCTTCTGCAGGTCTACGTCGACCTCTCAAGGGTCGATGGGAATTCCAGGGCATCGATGTACGACGATGGCACTCATGGAGACCTGAAACAGGACGATGATATCTGGACCATCACGTTCACGGTACCATCATCGGTCTACGCGGGAAGCAAGAAGCTCGAAATAACCGCCGAGGATGCAGAGGGGCTCACGGGGGAGAACTCCGCCACCTTGTATATCGACCAGGCCAACCTCCCACCCGAGATAGATGAGTGGGAGCTCTCGGCCACATCCGTATCCCCCGGGACCAGGATCGACGTGTTCGTCAACGTATCCGATCCGGAGGGCTTCATTCAGGAGGTTGTGATCATACTCACCGAACTGGACGGGTCCACTATCGAACTGCTGGATGACGGGGAGGGGGCGGATGCCACTGCGGATGACATGCTCTTCTCCGGGTTCTTCACCATTCTGGATGGGACGCCTGCGGGGACGTACAACCTCACCATTGAGGTGACCGATGCAGGGGGAAAGAAGGTCTCCAACAGGGCATCCATCACCGTGGTCGAGCCCGCGGTGGAGGAGACGCTTCCGGTGGATGAGATGATCTATATCGCGGCCCCCGTGGGAGCCATACTCCTGCTTATCGTGCTGGCCTTCTTCCTCTCAAAGAGGAAGGCCCCTGCTCGGCCAATGGTCGTGAATGCCCAGGTCTCGAGGGCATCCCCTCCGAGGTTCTGATCCGGGAGGGGTTGGATGAGGTTCTCCATTAACGGGGAGGAGATGGACAGGTCCTCCTTCTGGGTAAAGGATTGGAAGATCATCCTTCTGGACCAGAGAAGGCTTCCCTCGGAGACAGTGCTGGTTGAGCTCTCCGATCTGGACGAATATGTGGATGCCATCAAAACTCTTGCCATAAGGGGAGCACCTGCAATAGGGGCATTCGGTGGGTGCGCGTACGCCTTATGTCTCAGACAGGGATGTGATCCGAGCGACGCTTACAACAGATTGCTGAACTCCCGCCCCACGGCTGTGGACCTTCGCAACTGCCTGGACGAGGTCAAGCTTGCTTATGAAAAGGAGGGCATACAGAGTTCGATACTGAAGGCGGCAGAGATCGTGGAGGGGACCATCTGGTCCTGCAGGATCATAGGAAAGATCGGAGAGGAGTTGATCCACGAAGGGGCCAGGGTGATGACACACTGCAATGCAGGCGCACTTGCAACGCTCAACTGGGGGACGGCGCTGGCCCCTATCAGGATCGCTCACAGGGAGGGGCGCAACATCTTCGTATGGGTCAGCGAGACACGGCCTCTGCTGCAAGGGTCCCGATTGACCGCATGGGAGCTGTCACAGGAGGGGATCCCTCACAGGGTCGTTGTGGACTCTGCCTGCGGATACCTGATGAGAAAGGGGGAAGTTGACCTGGTGATCGTGGGGGCGGACAGGGTCTGCGTGAACGGGGACTTCGCGAACAAGATAGGAACCTACGGGAAGGCTGTGATAGCCAAGGAGCTGGGCATCCCGTTCTACGTTGCGTTCCCCGAGACCACATTTGATGGGGATTGTGCCTGTGGGGACGACATACCGATAGAGGAGAGGGGAGAGGAGGAGGTTCTTGAGATCGGTGGAAACAGGGTATCTCCTGATGGAAGCGAAGCGTTCAATCCTGCCTTTGACGTGACGCCGGGGAAGTACGTGACCGGATATATCACTGAAAATGGCATTCTTGATAGGGGCGAACTTTTGAAGAAGACACCCGGCCCAACGCCTCAGAGATCCGAGAAATAATAGAGTTTCAGAAGATACCCCAGGTATTCGGTTATTTGAGAATTCTTATTTTGATGTCCCAAAAACGAGCGTTTTAGGGACACTTCCGTTTCCGACTTG
>JAGLEG010000327.1 GCA_023145185.1 Thermoplasmata archaeon | reverse complement strand
GATATCCTGCATGGCATTGTAGAGGGACCTGGCGCCGAATGGAAACGCGATGACGGCATGTACAAGCACGACGATCATCCAGGTTCCCACAAGGGGTATCGTTCCTCCCGAATATATCTTGATCAATCCATAGCCCAATGCGACCGTGGATACTCCCAGGGGAAAAAGGAGGATGGCGTCGAGGAATGATTTACATAAGAACCGCCTCCTCCTCATGAGGAGCGCTGTGGTAAATGAAAGAGGAAGGGAGATGGTGATCGTGAGAAAGCCGAACAGGATCGAATTGATAACGGCCCCGAAAGGTGAAACGCCAAGGACGGGGTCATCCTCACGATCCAGAACGCGGCCATACCAGTGTAGTGAGTACTCCGTGGGACCTTCAGGATATCTATGAAAGGAGGTTTCAACAACCGAAAGGAGAGGTCCAATTATCAGGACGGATATGATGAGGATATAGACAAATATCAGCAGTGACCTTAGCACTTTTCTTCCTCCCACCTCCGAACCGGATAGGCCGGAACCCAGGGTTATGTTACGAAGATCACCCTCCTTTGAAGTGCTCCAGATGTACACAAGCGTGGAGAAAAGCACCAGCACCGATTCGATAAGGAGAAGGGATCCGGCAAGCTCGAAATCCAACCTTCCAGTGAACTGCCTGTAGATCTCCACCTCAATGGTGGCGTTTGTGATGCCCCCTATCACAAGGACCACGCCGAATGATAACAGGCAGAAGGTGAAGATGAGGGATCCGGCAGCGAGTAGAGCATATCTCATCTGAGGGACGATCACAAGAAAAAAAGTCCTTAACCTGCTTGACCCAAGGGATCTGGCAGATAATTGGATATTTCCATCCATTCTGTCAAACCTGGAATGAAGGATACGAAGAGCTATGGGGAAGTTGAAGAATATGTGGGCCAGTACTATTCCCTGCTTTGTGAAAATGATCTCCAGGGCGGGCAGGGAAAGTCCGGAAAACGAGTTGATGTTCTCAATCCACCCGTTTATGGTACCGTTCGATCCAAGCAGTGAGATGAAACCCATCGCTAGCACGAGGCTGGGAAGGACGAAAGGGACGGTGCCAAGTGCAAGTATCGCGGCCTTACCCACGAACTTGTACCTTGAGAGAAGATATGCCCCCGGGAGGGCCGCGGCCAGGGTAACTGCTGTGGAGATGATCGCCTGGACTATTGTGAATTTTATGATGCCCATCGACCTGTCGCTATTCAACGCTCTTTCGATCTCCGAAAAAGTGAATTGGCCCCCATCGGGGAACAGGGAAACGGATATCAGCGAAATGATCGGAATGATGCAAAGCACAAGAACGAAGGAGAGTAGGATCAGGTATGAAAAAGGCCATTTCAACCTGGAAAATAGATCTGTCCCTTTTGGTATTTTCATCTGCCGCCCACATCCTTTTTAAAATGCTGCATCCCAGGAATCCATCCAGGCGTCATAGTTCAGTTGCACTTCCTCGGTCGTTGGTTCGGAGTGCTCCTGCGCAAAGACACCGTATT
>JAGLEG010000326.1 GCA_023145185.1 Thermoplasmata archaeon | reverse complement strand
ACATCTCCCAGTTCAACCTGGTCGTAATCGCCGCCCGTATCGGGGAGGCCGGTGGATGCATCCGTGCAGGGGAACCCCTGAAGGTTGGTGGTCCCCTCTCCCAGCCAGGCCCTGATGCCCTCCGTCCTTGTGCCGTAAACCACATCGTTGTTCCCGTCACCGTCCAGGTCCTGGACCTTGACGCCGAAGCCGTTGTCGGTCTCCTTGAAGTCCACCTGGTTCCAGGACCTGCTCGCTCCCTGTATGTACATCATGACATTGGTCGATCCCTGATAGGGGGTGGCGACCACGTCGAGAAGCCCGTCGTTGTTGAGGTCACCTATGCCCACACCGCCTACCTCCAGGTTCCCGGAGATGACCAGTATTGGGCTTCTATCATCCCAGCTGGTGCCCGTGCCGTCCCCGAACCATATCTTGACGCCACGATACGTGGAAGCTATTATGTCGCCGTGCCCATCGCCGTCCAGGTCGTATATCTCCGCCTCATTGGATGAACCCAGATATGTGTCTGGAAGGGAGATCGTGTGGAGGAACTCGAAGTTCCCGGAGCCGTTCCCCGTGTAGATATCTATGCCGTTCTCGGCGGTATCTATATCGTACCATCTGCTGGGTTTGGGGGCGGCGATGTCCATCTCCCCGTCACCGTTGATGTCTCCAAGGCCTATCGCCCCGTAATACTCCCCCGAGCCGTCTCCGGGAAGCCCGGTGCCAAACTCCCGCCAGCTGCCCTGTGAGCTGTCATATTCGTATGCCCTGATCCCCTCAGTGCGGGCCTGGGATTCTACAAAGCCGGCGCCTCCCATGAATATCTCATCGAGGCCGTTATGGTCGGAGTCGAATACCTCCACAGTGGTGAATGAAGCGGTCTCCTGCGGAAGGCCGCCCGATATCTGAAGGCGCCCGGTAACTGCATCCTCTCCACCCGCCTCCGGAATGGGGACGCAGAGCAATATGAGCAGAATCGAAGCAAACACAATGGACCTACTCGAAATTCTCATCATTTAGACACCTGCGGGCTCAACATAACAAAAGGAAATGTGTATTTAATCGTATTCGATGTTTTTTCCAAATCCTTCCATTATCAAGGCACTATTCAATTCTTGCTGATCGGGCCCCATGCTCCCTCACGGTATTTGCAGAAGGATTTATAGTCGATAAATTGATAAAGGAGTGGTAAGCGGGTGAATATCATGTTGACCGAAAAGGATGTTAAGGTCCCCCTGGACGTTCCCAAGGAGATGAGAAAGGAGTACATCAAGAACTATCTCAAGGCCACCCATAACACGGGAAAGCTCATGCTCTTTGCCGGGGACCAGAAGGTAGAGCACCTGAACGGCGATTTCTACGGGGAGGGTATCCATCAGGACGATGAGGACCCGGAGCACCTGTTCAGGATAGCCAAGAGGGGCAAGATCGGTGTCTTCGCCACCCAGCTGGGCCTCATATCCAGGTATGGGATGGATTACAGGAAGGTTCCCTATCTCGTGAAGGTCAACTCCAAGACCAACCTCGTAAAGGCCTCGCACGCCGATCCGTTTTCCACTGAGTGGTACGACCTCGAGCAGGTCTACGAGATGAAGATGGAGCACAACGTCAACATTCTGGGCGTTGGTTACACGATCTACATCGGCTCGGATGACGAGGATCAGATGCTTCAGCAGGCCGCCCAGCTCATCCACAACGCACACAGGTACGGACTTCTCACGGTGCTCTGGATATATCCCAGGGGCAAGTCAGTGGAGGATGAGACGACCCCCCATTTGATAGCGGGAGCCTGTGGGGTTGCCGCATGCCTTGGGTCGGACTTCGTGAAGGTCAATTACCCCAAGGTGGAGGGGAAGGAGCAACCCGAGGTGTTCAAGGAGGCCGTGGCCGCAGCCGGAAGGACCGGCGTGGTATGCGCTGGTGGGTCTTCCACGGACGTGAGGTCGTTCCTCCAGAGGCTCCACGACCAGATCTTCATATCAGGTGCGGTGGGCAATGCCACGGGCAGGAACATACATCAGAAGTCCCTGGATGAGGCTGTAAGGATGTGTGATGCCATCTCCGCGATAACGATCGGCAACAGGTCCGTTGACCAGGCATTGAAGATCTACAAGGGCAATTGATCTCTTTTTAGATATATGTGAAGAAATAGATAGAGGTGATATCTTTGGCAGAAGGAACATTTGCTACGGTGATCAACTGTATGGATGGAAGAACGCAGGTTCCCCTGATCGAATGGGCGAAGGATAAGTTCGGTGTCGATCACGTGGATATGATCACGGAACCGGGACCTGACGGCATACTGGCCAACGGGCCGGAGGAGCTTATCAGGTCGATCAGGGACCGCGTCCTGATCTCCGTGGAGAAACACGGGTCCAGCAACGTCGTACTGGTATCCCATCATGATTGTGCGGGCAACCCCGTTTCAAAGGAGGAGCATATGGAGCAGCTGTCGAGGTCTCTGGACCTCCTTCGATCGTGGAAAATGGATGCCAAGCTGTACGGGGTGTGGGTGGGAGACGACTGGAAGGTCGTCCGGATATCCTGATCACAGTTGATATTTAACACTGTTTGGATCGACTCTCCGATTTATGGGGACATATTATTAAGTGATCAGGCGATGCAATATCCAGTAGATAATTGGAGTTCGATCATTATGGATATTCAGAGCTTTTCCGTACAGGAGCTGTTGACGGCCGGATACAAGGCGGAGATCGAGAGCGAGAGGATATACAACGACCTCTCCCAGATGGTCAAGAACAACTACTTGAAGTATAGACTCGAGTTCCTGGCAAAGGAGGAGAGGATGCATCAGGCGTTCATCAAGGAGCTGTACGCAAGGGAGTTCCCGGAAATGGAGATAGATATCAAGATGGATACCCCGGTACCACTCCCCGAGGTCAAGGTAGAAGAGGGTGAGATCCTCATCAGCGAGATATTCGATCAGGTGATGGCTGCGGAGAAAGCAGCATCGGAATTCTACCTGGGACTTGCTGATATGTACGAGCACGACTCGGCCCTGGACAGCAAGCTCAGGTACCTGTCCAGCATGGAGATGGGGCACTACAAATTGATCGAGGCGGAGAGGGATTACCTAAAAAAAGATGAGGATTACGACGTCTACTGGCCCATGATGCACACGGGCCTTTAGTCCATCCCAAATCAGATATTCTCGTACGTTCATCCCCGACCTGGTGAACAGATGGACGGTATAGGGCACATTCAGATCATCGATACGGCGGAGCTGGATCGAAACACTCCGGAGAAATGGACCAACTTCACCCTCTCGAAGGTGAACGATTCTCTTGTGAGGATGGGCATATTCGAGGGTGAGTTCCACTGGCATCACCATGACCTCGAGGATGAATTCTTCTTCGTTGTGAGCGGAAAACTCCTGCTGGACCTGGAGGATAAGACCATAGAGCTGTTACCCCATCAGGGTTTCACGGTGCCCAGAGGAGTGGAGCACAGGACCAGGGCAGAGGAGAGGACCGTTGTACTGATGGTCGAGGGGAACACGGTCAAACCACGCGGGGACCTCTGAACGATCCCTGCGGGTTTTTCACTTTCTCGGCCCCCTCCTCACCGTTTAAATAATCGATCAGGCAATGTTTACCATCAGACGGGATGGAAGATATTTTTTTCACCTGGTTCATCACGCATTCAACCTTTCTTCTGATACTCCCGTCATGGTGGAGGGGCAGTCCTGTACGCAGGTGTATGTTCCCTCCATCACTCATTCTAATATGTATCCTGGGAAGCTGATAATATATTTCTAGGTCATAAATGATCAACACCTTAAGGAAAGATCACAAAAGTGAATAATAGTATCGTTAGAATACTCCAATATGGGACACCTTGAGGTCCGCCACATCGACAACCCCGCCGAGCTGGACGACGTGTTCAGGATCCGCCACATCGTCTTTGTGGAAGGACAGGACGTCCCCCCGGATAGGGAGTGGGACGGGCTGGACGAGGACGCGGAGCACATCATAGCCTTATCAGACGACATCCCCGTCGGCTGCGCAAGGATAAGGTTTCCAGGCGGAAAGGCCAAGTTGGAGAGGCTTGCGGTCCTATCGGGATATCAAGGAACCGGCATAGGTTCCGCCGTCATGGAATACCTTGTGGAATATGCCTGGAAGAGGGGCGTCGATGAGATCTTCCTGCATGCTCAGCTCACCACCCTCGAGTTCTATTCGAGATTCGGCTTCTCACCGCGGGGAGAGGTGTTCGACGACGCTAATATCGACCACAAAGAGATGTTCATAGTTAAAGACAGACAAAACGTTCATTAATCAAACGGCCATTCCTACCCGTGTAAAGTGAGGCGAATGACATGCAGCAGAGTGTGAGACCCACAGCGAGAAGAGCCCCTCCAAGGGCAACCGGTGCAAAGGCACCACCATCGCCCACCAGAAGGCGAGTATCCACCCCGGCCAGAATATTCTATCTCCTCAGGTGGGGATACCATTTCATAACGCCCGTGGGCATGGCGATCATCATATGGGGTATAGTGGAGGCCTCAAAAGGGAACTCGGACAAAGCCTGGCCGCTGATAGTTGGAGGAGGCATATTCACGTACATGGCCAACTACTTCAACAAGTCGAGGTAGTTCCCATTGCCCATAACGATCCCAAAAACGATTTAACCATGGCAAGCCGGTACCGTCATCCATGGCGGGGCTTGTGAGGCTGTTTCTGCTGGAGGAGCTCAGGCTCCGTTCCTCGTTCTCATCAGCATTCTCGCTCCTTCTGTTCCCGCAGATGGTATTCCTGGGCGCCCTGGCAGGGTACGTCTTCGTCCCGGTCATAGCCTATTCCATCACCTACGAGAACCTCCATACGGCGATCATGACGGGGCTCTTCCTCTTCGGGATATCCATGGGCGGCCTCGCATTTCTGGGAAAGGATTTCATCGAACGGGCTCTGGGACCGGTGACCATGCTCGCGGCGTCGGTGATGTACCAGCCCGTGAGCCACAGGAGGATGTATATCTCATACTTCATCCACGACCTCATATTCTACATCCTCCTGGTCCTGATCCCCCTCTCGGCAGGCCTCGGCCTGGGAACGGTTGCAAGGGGAATGGACCCATGGAGGTACATCCTGATATGCACTCATCAATGGTCCGCGTTCCTCATGGGCATCTCGCTCAGCCTCCTGGTCTCATCGGCCATGGCGCACAGGCGCAAACCCATGCTCCTCATGATAGGGGTGGGCTTTATCCCGCTCATATTGATACAGGTCTACACGGGCAGGTTGGATGCCTTCGTCATCCCCCTGCTGGGGATCCTTGAGAACAGCTGGGCCTACCTCCCGTTGTCCCTTGGCGTGTCGCTGTTCTACATCGCTCTGGGCGTATTCATCTTCGACGGGGGCACAATGAACGTGACCACGGGAGCTGTGGGGTCGTATATCTCAATTTACGGGAAACTAAATAGGATAATGACCCCGTTGAAAAGGGGCCTGTTCTCAAGGGAGGTGATCAATCTCATAAGGGGCAGGGGTTACATCAGGATCATCTTCTCGCTGGTCATACCCATGGCCGTGATACTGGCAATGGCGGGGATCATTGGAGGTATTGAGGGGGCCCCGATCCAGTTCAACATGGTGTTCTTCTCGGTGATGGTGTCTTTTTTCACCGTCTCCATATACTCCAACCTGGTGAACATGGATTACCTCGATTTCGATCAGACACTTCCGATCACCACCCCCGCGATGATAAGGATGAAGCTGCTGGGACACGTGTTGATATCCACGCCCATATCGCTGGTTGTGGTGCTTGCCATTGCAGCCCTGTTGGGGGAGTGGAACGGCATCCTCATCGGGCTCCCGGTGATGCTCGTGTCCATTCCCTACATGGGTTTTGTCACAGCCTATCTGACCGGGCTCTGGACGAATTCCATGCTCTTTGATTCCACGGTGTTCATGAAATACCTGCTTTTCACTGTTCTCCCCCTGATGTCCGCAACGGTCCTCTCCTACCTTATGGAGAGCATGTTCTGGATCTCGCTTGTGGGGCTTGCAGTGGTTGTCAGCGTGGAACTGGGAGCGATAATGCTGCTATCTCGTGGCATTGAGAATAAGTGGAGCGACGCGAACCTCTCCAGCGGAAGCTTCAGGAGATGAGGATCAGTGGTTCTTGGCCCAGGTGTAGTTCCTGAGCTTGGCCGTATCTCCATATCCGCAGGAGGCGCATTTGCTCTTCCTGATATGAT
This sequence comes from Thermoplasmata archaeon, assembly GCA_023145185.1. Taxonomy (GTDB): domain Archaea; phylum Thermoplasmatota; class Penumbrarchaeia; order Penumbrarchaeales; family Penumbrarchaeaceae; genus JAGLEG01. The sequence goes on along the minus strand of JAGLEG010000326.1, from coordinate 1,590 downwards.
AGGCGTGCTTTCCGCATCTTCTGCATCTGAAGTGGGTCTGTTTCTGTTTCTTTCCCATGGATGGAGTGCCCTTTGACATCTTTGCACCTCCCTAAGGTGATATGTATACTACGTTGTCCCCGCGAACGATGGTGATATCTGCCTGGCTCACCACCTCGCCGTCCACGAGCTCCTCGGCTCCCTTCAGGACGAGGTTCATGTGGATATCAAAACCGTCCAGGGTCCCGCGGAACTCCCTGCCCGCCCTGAGTTCAACTATCACCCTGTTCTGGAGGGAGTTGTTGAGCGCCTGAAGGGGTTTGATAGACATATCAGTTCCTCGATTGCAGCCATACATCGCCCTTTGTTATTTAAGGATTGTGCATATGCGTTCAATCGTTGAAGAGGTCGTTCGCAAGCTCGTCCAGGTCGTCCGCAAGCAGTGTGGGAACCTCTGCCATTGGAGGCGATACGACCACGATCTCATCATCATCTTGAAGGTTAGACGAATCTACCGATCCGTCATGATCTTCGCCATCCTTCATCTTGCGTGCGATGTCCCCCTCCACTTCAGACGGTACGGGCGGGGCCGTTATCGTCTCCTCCTCCTCCTCTTCGAACGTCTCGGTGGTGAGCGCCCTGGCCTCAAGCGGCCTGTTCGTTCCCACCTGCTCCACCATCTCCTTCTGGCGTTTTTCCTGTATCTTGATGAACGCTCCGTACAGCACGATCAAGACCATGACCAGCACGATCATGATGAAGATGAACGAGTTCTGGTCGCTGTTGTCCCTCTCCTCCACAAGAAGCATGAACGAGCCGACCGTGGTGGCCCCGTGTTCATCCGTGATCCAGATATCAACCTTGTATTCCCCCGGCTTCGCATCGGACGGAACCTTGTAGAGGAAACTGGTGGAACTCGAGGTGAAGTTATATTTGCTCCATTCCATGTATATCGTGAATTCCACATCAAGGTCCACATCCCAGATGGAGAGTTCGATCAATACACTGGACCCCTGGGTGCAGTTCACCTGTGGGATCTCCTCGATGGTAGGGGGATCATTTGTCTGGGTCACCTCTAGCCTCATGATGTAGGTGGCGTTCAGACCCTCGCCGTCATGCGCCGTGAATGTGATCAACGACTCACCCACAAGGTCATCATCGGGTGAGATCGATATATTGAAACCTTTTTCGATATCCTCATGATCGCCGATCTTCAGGTCCATCATGTTGGAGGTCAGGGTCAGTGATCCAGAATCGATGTCACCCAGTATCACCGTGAAATTGGTGGTATGGTCCTCGCTCACCGTGAGGGTCTCTGGGCAGTAGAAGAACTCGGGTGGATCGTTCACCGCCTCGACCCTGACCTGGATCGTGCGCGTATCGAGGGTGGATCCATCCGATGCGGTAACGTTGAGCGCCCCGTTGCCGTTCCAGTTGGTATGCGGTATTATCTCAAGTTCCATGCCCGTTATAACCGCATCGAAGCCCCCCTGTACGTCACTGACCCAGGCGGTGATGGGAACTTCCGGGAAATTGTCATTGTCCCAGAGGTACGGTGAGAGGTCCAGTGTGCCGGTGTCCTGGGAGAGGGGCGTATCCTCCTTCAGAAGT
>JAGLEG010000325.1 GCA_023145185.1 Thermoplasmata archaeon | reverse complement strand
CTCGTCATGTTAAAGTTAGGCTGAATCGTCAACACGGCGAAGTTTGGTTTATCAGACCACAATTTACTGCAATATATTGCTCTGAGAGACCAAATATATTTAAAGACATAATGAAATAAGAGCACATGGACCGTGAACTTCTAAAAGATGTGCTGATCTCTCAGGACCGGAAACAGGAAGAGGAGATAGTGGAACGTTCTCTGATGGTAAGATTGAACGATCTCCTTGAAACTCCTTTTGTGGTGATAATCTCAGGGATCAGAAGATGTGGAAAATCTACCATTCTAAGAGCCCTTAAAGATGATGAGAGCTACTATGTTAATTTCGATGATGAAAGATTCATCGGACTGACCGTTTCCGACCTCGCACCCCTCCACAACCTCCTGATAGAGCTGTTCGGGAAAAGAGATGTGTTCCTTCTTGATGAGATCCAGCACATAAAAGGATGGGAGAGATTCGTCAGAAGGCTTCACGATGAGGGGATGAAAGTAGTGGTAACAGGCTCAAATGCAACAATGCTAAGCAGGGAGCTTGGGACGCACTTGACAGGAAGGAGCGTCACATTGGAGCTATATCCATTTTCTTTCAGAGAATATCTGCACTTCAAAGGTGTAAAGATGGGGCCTATCAATAGAATGACACCGGCCGAAAAAAGTGTGATGAGAAAGAACCTCTCTGAATACATGAGAAGTGGCGGATTTCCGGAGTACCTGAAAACAGGAAGGGATGAGTACCTTCAGTCTCTTTATCAGAATATACTCTACCGCGATATTATAACACGATATGGATTGACATCCGAGATCCCCTTGAAAGAATCTGCTTTCTATGCAGCAAGCAACATCTCCAAGGAGATGAGCTACAACAATGTCAGGAAATTGACAGGACTCTCAAGCGCCACAACTGTAAAGGAGTACTTCGGATACATGGAGAACAGCTATCTGAACTTCCTGGTCAACAGGTACGATCATTCTCTGAAGAAACAGTTATACTACAATAAGAAAATATATTTTATTGATCCGGCACTGGCCAGACTTGTCGGGTTCAGACCGACAGAGGATCAGGGGAGACTTCTCGAAAATATTGTTTATCTTGCCCTCAGAAGGAATGGTGGGGAGATCTTCTTTCACAGGGGCTCAAATGAATGTGATTTCGTGGTTAGAAAGAAAGCAATGATCACCGAGGCCATACAGGTTACAATGGACCTGGAAAAGGCCGGGGAGCGAGAGGTAAAAGGATTGATCGAGGCGTTGGTTCAATATGACCTGGACCAGGGGCTGATCCTAACCTGGGATCATTATGAAGAGATGGAGATAGAAGGTAAGACGGTAATTGTCAAACCCGTCTGGGAATGGCTTTTTGAAAATGATTGAAATGCATTTCATATTTTCTCATTTGGAACACAACTTTGATAGATCCAATCTGATATGAGTTGGTCAATGTTGGGAGAAGCCTAACTTTGACAATCATCTGCATTCATATGTCAAAGTTAGGCTGAAAATACCATGTTTTTACATTTTCATTTATATACTGTCAACGGCTGTAGACAAAAACGCATCTTTTTGACCAGCGTCGTCGTCACCTATATAAATGAAGATACTATTATCTATCCGTATGCTGTCGGATGCAATAAGGACCTGGAATCCCTGGTGGGCTCAAGGCAGAGTCCCCGCTCAATATCTTGGAATAGAACGGGAAAAACTGGACCATACGATAAGGTCGATGTCGACCGGATTGATCAAAGCGATCATCGGACCAAGGAGAGCGGGCAAGACGACATTGATGTACCAGGTGGTCCAGTATCTGATCAACTCCGGGGTCGATCCGAATAATATCCTGTTTCTCAACTTCGACGACAACAACATATACAACACCGACCTCGACCTGATCCTGCAAGAATGCCAGAGGATAACACCCGGGATCTCACATATATTTCTGGATGAGGTACAGGTGAAACGGGGATGGGACAGGTGGATCAGAACCATGTACGATACCAAACAGTTCAAGCAGATATTCGTCAGCGGCTCCTCATCCTCATTGATGAAAGAGGATATCTCCGATATACTGGCAGGTCGACATCTGACCATTCACCTTCTTCCCTTCTCCTTCGGAGAGTTCGTGAGGTACGTATCCGAGGATATATTCACAGAACGGAATATTGACCAAAATAAGGCAAAGATATTGAATCTGCTGGACAGATACCTCAAAAGAGGCGGATATCCCGAAGCTGTTGACCTTGAAGAGCCCTTTAAAACGGTGTATCTGAGCGAACTGTTCGATGACATGGTTGCCAGGGATGTCGTTGCAAGACATGGGGCGGATTATACAATCGCAAAGAGGTTGGCATATTATCTTCACAGCAATGCATCCAAGGTACAAACGATAAGATCCATATCCCGTTCTCTGGATATCTCGCCCGACACCGTATCGAAATATATCAGATACCTGGAGAGCGCATATCTGGTCCATTCTCTTGATCGGTTCTCATACAAGGTCAAGGAGCAGATGAGGCCCATGAAGAAATACTACTCCCTGGACCAGGGACTTGCAGGTGCTGTCAGCTTCAGGTTCTCGGATGACAGGGGCAGGATCCTGGAGAACGTCGTTCTGCTGGAGCTCCTGCGCAGGACCGTTGACAGTTCCGATTCAAGGATATTCTTTTTCAGGGCAGATAGCGACAGGGAGACCGATTTTCTTGTAATGAAGAAGGAAAGACCAACAGAACTCATTCAGGTTTGCTGGGATCCAACCGATCCAAGAACCATGAAACGCGAACTCGATTCGATCTCGGAGGCCATGATATTCTTCAAAATTAAGCGGGGTTCTATCATCACCGAGAACATGGAGGGGAGCGAGAAAGTGGATGGTGGCGAGGTGATATTGATCCCCATATGGAAATGGATACTTGGAAAACAGGGGTTATCTCAGGCCTGACATACTCGAATCGAGACACAACCGGGAAAGAAGATAGTCTGAGTCAGAAATGTCCTGAGAGCCCGTTAGAGAAACATTATCATGATCGAGGACGATCGGATCAAAAGAGGAATAGGTGATCACATGAGGGATAGGGAAAAGATCGATAAAATAAAGAACGAGCTCAAGGGCCTCACCGGTGAACTCTGCAGAACCAGGATAAATGAAGAGTATGCCCTGATATGTGAGAGGATGATCGACAAGATGGCCAGAAAGAGGAATGTCCCGTTCCTTAACGGGAAAAGGAAAACATGGGCAGCTGGCATCGTCTATTCCATCGGTCAGATAAATTTCCTCTTTGACCCTTCTTTCGAGCCGTATATGGAGGGGGCCGAGATATGTTCACATTTCGACGTGAGCAGATCGACTGTCACAAATAAGGCAAAGATGATAAGGGAGATGTTCAAGATGAACTACTTTGAATCCGAGTTCTCCACGGAGAGAAGCATTGAAGAAAATCCCTTGAAGGATCTGGTGATGCTCAAAAGTGGATTGATCATATCGAAGGATCATTTGAGGGAGATCATAATCCGGGAGATCGTCGGGGAGGATGGAGGAGAAGAACACCGAGAGGTGGATCACAAAACTGATAACGTAAACCCGGGGGAGGATCGTTCAAGGGATAAGAAGCAGAGGTCCCTCTTTGAATATTGATCTGTGGCATTTGTGGGAAAATAATATTCATTCCGTTCCGAGATTAAAAACACCCTCAACTATTCATCCTCTCGATAAAGCCACCGGGATAACGGGATTCAATTCAATCCACATGGCCTTCCTGGCTCTTCGAATGATATCTGACATCCTTCGCGCATGAAGGATGTTTGATCATCCATGTATCCACACACCGTATTTTGATACGATCACTCATCGAACAGATCCGATCATTTTTCCATACTCAGCTTTCCATTCGGGAAATCCAATGTCATCTTGATATGTTTCGGGAAATTCAAACCAAGCAGACCTTCTACTCTTGTCTGATAAGGGATATCATAGCTTGATACCTCAAGGTCCTTTACCTCAATATCGAACATCCTCAGTGAATTCACATCAAAGATCTCCGCATGAACTTCACCGCCTGCGGTATGGATTGGTACCATCCCTTTCCCGGTTCCCACTTCATACCCGGCACCGATCATGATACTTCTATGGACGTAGCAAACGGATGCACCGGTATCCAGAAGGAATCTAACTCTCTTTTTTGCCTTGGGACCCTTGATCACGCCATCAAGTACAATACCCATGGTGTCCCGGCTGAATGATAACTCCAAGGGACCACCTTTAAAGTGCAAAGATATGTCCCTTTTCCGGGATATCTCCATTGAAGAACGAATAGGTGTATCCTCTGAAACTGGATGATATCAGATCGATATCCTCCTTGTTCATGGAATGGCCCAGTAGTCTCGCACTCTTCACATTACCTTTCTTGTCCTCTTTGAGGACCTCCACAATGATCCACTCGTCAGGATATTCTTGTTTGTATCGTTCGATGGTATCCACCTCCATCATTACACCAGTACCTGATATCTATCTCAGGTGATTTATAAGTTTTCTGAAGGCGGGGGGGCAAATGTATCTTCTTCGATACCTGTATCCTGGTCCAAGACATCCTATGGGCGATCGTCATCCTCTCGATAAAGCCACTGATATAACGGAATATGCTCAATCCCATCAATATTGCCCTCCAGGCTCTTTGTAACCAGGATCGGATATGTCTTCAAGTTGGGATAGCGTCCAATGAAATCATCTATTCCCGCATATTCCCTTTCCGGAATGGTTTCCCCATAGCAGACATTGATCAGCTGAATCCCATCCAATCCAGGAACCACGAAATCTATCTCCTTTTTATCCTGTAGGAAACCAGGATCATAACCCCTGTTCAGAAGGTCCAGACATACCGCGTTCTCCGCAAACCTTCCATAATCCTTTGAATGCCTTCCCTGTATGTATCTCGCCATACCAAGGTCCGCTGAATACACCTTCTGTTTACCCGCGTCTTTAACAGTTGGTTTTTGCGAGAAGGTGAACTCCGGTAAGAGATGGAACAATCCGGCCGATCGAAGATAACTGAGGTAATCCTTGATGGCATCAAAGGAGAGGCCCACCGACCTGCGTAAACTGGAGAGGGTCACGGTCGTACCGATATTTAGCATCAGAAATCCGGCAAGGGAGAGGATCTTTCTCGGATCCACGGAGTACTGTTCGACGATGTCACGATGGATTATATCATTGAAATATTGGTTAAGTGTGGCCTTCCTTAGCTCCTCCGGTTGAAGGATCACCTCCGGGAAACCTCCCACGTTCAGGTAACGTCTCATGAAGGAATCCAACTTCTCCTTCCCTCTTGACCCGTTTATCTGATCTCCATCCTCTTGAGTAAATGAAACGAAGTTCCTGAAAGAGAGGGGGTGGATCTGGGTCGTCAGGTTCCTGCCGGTCAGAAGTGTTGCATACTCGCCTGAAAGGATCCTTGATGATGACCCCGACACGACGAATTTCTGCTCCCGGTGGATATCATTTTCCTTCCTGACGATCCGCTCCCACCCCTCCTTGGCCTGGACCTCGTCGAGGAATATATAGGTCCTTCCTCCAGGATCGACCTCTTTGCGATATTCCGAGATAAGCTCGGCCATATCGACCTCCATGAATGCCGTATCCTCCAGTCCGAGGAACAGGATATTGAGGGGATCCACCTCCTTCAAAAGGTGCTCTATCATCCGATACATCAGGGTGGTCTTTCCTGACCGCCTGATCCCGGAGATGATGGTTACCTTTGGGTCCTGGAGAGTTAATATGAGGTCGGAGATCTCATCCCTGTAGCGGCCTGATAGGAGCTTGATCGATCCCGGATCATCCCACCAGGGGTTCCAATCCTGAATGCTGTCCATAAGCATGTTTGAATTATATCTCGCCATTACTATATAAGCATTTACGTTGCAACGTAAGAAATTAGCTGTTTTCTTACGCCACACCGTAAGGGTGGCTTTATAGAATGCCATCTTTCGCACGCAAAAGACGTTTGATAACATTTCACTCCCAGAACCGCCTGGTCCTGGCGTACTTGATCTCCTGCCCGAAGATCTCCTTCACCAGCTCATCATCATTTTCAAAGTGTTTCATCAATATCCTCCCCGCGGTCTTGGGACCCACCCCCCGCGCTGCCATGCACATCACCGTTTTGTACCCGTAGGTCATGAACAGCTCCCCCGCCATCGCCGCGGCCTTGAACCTCTTCCTGTCGTCCCCCTTCAACACTTTCCCCTTGACCCCATCCGCAACAGCTTTCTGCGTCTTGAGGTCCCCCGCAGGAAGAGGGGCAAGCATACCCGCCCCACATCGATTACAACATTTGATCTCCTTCGACCTGCTCGCCGTCACTCTGAGCGTCGCACCACACTTCATGCAGGTGAGCTTCAGCTGGGCCCTCATCAACCTCCCCCCCACCTTCTTGATCACCTCCCTCCCCGCGTTCCCCGGCGTCATGAACTCCGCCCTGACCTGGGAGGTGGCCATCGTCAACGGAGAGATCTTCTGCGGGACCAGTTCGATCTTCCCTTCAAATATCCTGCCAAGTATCAGCTTCGAGTGCTCCATGTCCATCCTGTTGTGGATGATCCTCTCCACGGTCTCCTCCATGATCAGCGTCTCCCTCCACCTCACAAGAAGCCTCTTGAGAGGAAACGTCATGGGGTCCACCTCACGCTTCATAACTCCGAACTTCTTCGCAACGTGGAGCATCTGCCACCGAAGCAGTGGAGAGTTCTTCAACAGGATAGGAACCATCTGCTGGAGGTCGTCAATTGGAATGTTCTTAAGGGCCCACTCGATATCATCCGGCTTCAGCCTCATATCTCCCTTAAGCAGTATTCTGTAGGGGTCGAAATCAACAACAACTCCCCCACCATACCGAGCAGAAAGCAGCGCCCCAACCATCCTCCCGATGGTCTCGTTGACCTTCGTCCCACCGCATATGCCTATCACGAACCCCTCCACCCCATATTCCAGCGTTATCTTCCCAAGATCGGGGGTCTCGAAATCCTCGCCCACCTGAACCTTGAAAGTATCCAGGACGCATCTCCGCCCTCCCTCGGACAGCGGAAGATCGGAAAAGGACCTGGGCATCCTCCCCCCCTTTTTGATCCACCTCATAAGGTCCCCCCTCACCTTCGCCACCCCCTGTGCGACTTCCCACGGAACGGGGATGTCCTCACCTGACCAGGCGGGCACGGGCCCCGGGTCCGTTATCGGCTCAACGATAACCTCATCCTCGCGAATATCCACCACCCGCCACGGCTGCCCTCTAACGATAAATTTTGAAAAAGGCTCAAGGTTAGAAAGCACGAAATCCATGTCCAGAGTACCAATTATCCCTCTTGTAGATATGTCCCGTATCGGAAGCACCCTCTCGTCAGGGATCATGGATATGTTGTCGTAGAAGTACTTCCTGGTGTTCCTGCCGCGACTGGCAACACCCGTGTCCTCATCCACGAAGATCAGATGGGAATCGTTGAGATACCTGAAGAGCTCCAGACATCTCTCCCATTCAAGCTCCGAGAACGTATAGGTATTTCCAGCAATAGAGAAAAACTCCCG
>JAGLEG010000324.1 GCA_023145185.1 Thermoplasmata archaeon | reverse complement strand
GCCCCGGCTGGGATTCGACGCAGCAGTAATTCCTCCGGAATTATGCGCGCCTGTAAGCCCTCGGCCAAGGAAGCCTCGGTCTTCCAGGACCAAGGTTCGAATCCCAGGGGGTCCCATTTCTGCAGATATTAGCTTAAAAACAATGGGATAGACGCCCCGGCTGGGATTCGAACCCAAGTCTGAAGCTCCGCAAGCTTCCAGGATATCCAGGCTACCCTACCGGGGCATTCGAGGATGCTAAAAGGGGGTTGATATTTATATTATTCTGAGGCGCCAGCCGGGCCATCTGCCCGCAAATGGTATCAATGTCCTGGCCATACTGTTACCCATGCTTCCGGGTGCATCGGAGATGAGGGAGCGGGGAAGCTCCACATTTGTTCAGAACGCATATCGAACGATCAGGGATATAAACGTCTGGATCAAGGATACATCGGAAGATCTGGCCATGCCGGTGATCGATCTCAACAGCGCCTTTCGGGACCCTCAGGATGAGAATCTTCTTGCTGCCAGGTATTCATGTGGGGATCATGCTCATCTCAACGGAGAGGGATACAAACATCTCGCAGATGTGATATATTCCGACTATCTGAAAGATGCCGAGGACCTCTCATCCATCGTCTGTCTGGGAGATTCACACACGCAGGGATACCCGGGTCGAGCTCTCATAGACCGCAACGGTTATACTATCGACCCAAAGATAGACAGTGATAACCAGTTCCCTTACTGGCTTGCTGAATTGACGGGGGTTTCAGTAATAAACCGCGGGATCGCAGGAAATACAGTATACGGTATGTTGAACAGGTTCGAAAGTGAGGTGATAATGCACCTGCCTGACCACTGCATTATACTGGGTGGGACCAACGACGTCCTGCTTGGAACCCCGATAGAGGACACAAAACAGGACCTCCTTACCCTCTTTGAAAAGTGCATTGGATCAGACATAGTGCCCATTGCGGGAACTATCATCCCTCTTGGCATAGAATTGGATCACTGAGGTGATATGGACACAACATTGTTTCCCCTGAGGACAACGGTGCCAAGCCGCCTCTTCATATCCTTTCCCTCCTCCTCCGTTCCCTCCAACACCATGTTCATGTATTCATCGTACCCGGAGAGGGTCCCCTCCATGGAGCGACCATCCTTGAGCAGGATCTTCACTTTCTTTCCCAGGTTTTTTTCCAGAAGATTCTGAGGCATTACCATAGTTTCACCCAAGCATCTACAAATCCTTCTTATATAAGAAGCTTTCACAACGGCCTCATTCCTGATCCCGATCCGGTTGGTTCCAATGTTCACAGTGAGGGCACCTGTGCGAATATGCATCCGGATAGGGTTTATCACACGAACCACATGTGAACACGTTCCCACAGCTGATACATTTTGTAGCAAGGGCAGGGAGAGGAGAGTAACATGAGGGGCAGGTAAATGCCAGACCACATTTTCGGCAGGAGTCGGAATACATCTTCATTGGAGATCCGCATTTCTTACATCTAATGGTCAGCTCCTGAATACAATCAGGACATTTGCCGGTGCCCATGCAGTTCTTGCACTTGAACAACAACCTGACGCGCTTCCTGCCCTTGCATACCGGGCATTTGCCGGTGGCATTGCAGGTTGGACACATGACCCCGTAATTTTCACGGTTCCTCTTGTAATCCGCTGTGGAATCTGAATTTTTCAGGGCCCTTGCCTCGGCCCCTTTTTTTGGCTTAAGTGGCTCCTTCAGTTCAAATCCCTGCACCCTGTAGGTCTCGGTGACCTTGCTCAGGTCTATCTCCGGGGCATCCTCCGAAGGCTCGATCCACTTCGCATCACTTCGTCTCTCCACCTTGGAGCTCGACTCGAAGGAGAATGTCTCGGATCTCTCCAGGGTCTTCTGGAACTCGAACGGGTCCTCTTCCTCGGGCACGAGGGTATATCCTCGACTAGGTATTAATTGGTACTTATCAAATAAATGGAAAGAGAACGGTTCTCCTGGTGGGATCCGGCCAAGTACCGGTGTTAGAAACTGTTTAATAAAGGTTCCGAGTACACATATAGGATGCTCGGTCTGGATTTCGCATCTACTATAACGCCCGACTTCGACAAGTACATATTTGTCATTTCGATATCCCTGTGTGTACTTCTTGGGGCCTTCACATTTTTTAAAGGGGTACTGGACCTGAAAGGAAGTATTCTGGCGATCGTCCTGGGCATGCTGTTGATAGGCTACAGTGATTTCTTCTGGTTCCTGTTGATGCTGTTCTTCCTGATGGTGTCCTATGGTGTGACCGTCTTCAAATACAAAAAGAAAAAGGAGATGGGGATAAGCCAGGGTAAGGTGGGTGAGCGAGGGGTCAGGAACGTTGTTGCCAATGGGATCATACCCTTGATCATCGCGCTTTTTTCATCACCACTTGACGAGGTCTCCGAGGGTTTGTCGGGAATACTGTTCCTGGTGGCTATTTCGATAGCGGCCTCAGATTCATTTGGCAGCGAGATAGGAGTATTATCGGGTAAACCCAGGTTGATAACGGATCCAAGAAGGATAGTTGAACCGGGGGTAGATGGGGGTGTCTCGGTTCTGGGGAATATTGCGGCTTTACTTGGGGGCGTCCTTGTCGCAGGAGCTGGATATCTGCTGGTAACAGATCGTCTGATAACTACCGGCCCTCATTTACTCGAAGCTTCCGCACTTGTTGTGATAATCACTGTCGTCATGGGATGGGTTGGATGTCAGATCGACAGCCTGCTTGGCGCTACGCTTCAGACCAGGGGGCTGGTCACAAATAACATGGTCAATTTCATAACGATACTGCTTGGTGTGATCATAGTAGCCCCCCTCTATATCATCCTATCCTGAGCTACGGGGGCTCCCAACCGGATTTTCCTGGATAGTCTCGTAATATTTATCATATATCGGATTCGACAAAGATGAAATAGCAGTTAGATGTTATAATTTGGAGGCCATTAGATGGGCGATATCCCGAAAGCAGATAAGCTGCTCCTGATGATACTTGACGGATGGGGGCATAGCGTGGAGAAGGAGCATAATGCCATCTATCAGGCCAATACGCCCAGGTTCGATTCGTTCATTCAGAACTACCCTTACACGCTCATTGAAGCCTCTGGCCCTTATGTTGGCTTGCCCGAGGGCCAGATGGGTAACAGTGAGGTAGGACACCTCTCCTTGGGGGCGGGGAGGAGGGTGGATCAGCCTCTTGTCAAAATATCGAGATCTGTCGAGAACGGGTCGATATTGGACAACAGGGAGATCATCAGAGGAATGGAGGAATGCAAGCTGAGAGGGGGGGCCCTGCATCTTCTGGGCCTGTTCTCAAAAGGTGGCGTACACAGCCACTTAAACCATTTGTACGGCCTCCTGAGAATGTCATTAACGCAGGGCGTCGAAAGGATCAGGGTCCACGCGATCACGGATGGCAGGGATGTTTCCCCGACATCCTCGAAGGGGGACATGAGAGAGCTCATGGAATGGTTATCCGAGAACGATCGTAAGGGGAGGGTAAGGGTGGCGACCATCATGGGTAGATACTGGTCCATGGACCGGGATAACCGTTGGGATCGGACCAGGGCCGCTTTCGAATATTATGTCACGGCGGGAGAGAACCAGGATAGAGATCCGGTGAAGGCCATAGAAAAAGCATACGAGAAAGGGGAGACCGATGAGTTCATTTCGCCGATCCAGATGGTGGATGGGAGAGGTGGGCCGACGGGATTGATATCGGACGAGGATACTATCCTCTTCTTCAACTTCCGGCCTGACAGGGCCAGGCAGATGACACGGGCGTTCATTTATCCCTATTTCAACGGTTTCGTCAGAACAAAGGTCGTTAGGCCTTATTACGTTGCCATGACGGATTACGATGGTTCAATATTCACCCATGTGGCATATCCAGAGGAAAATGTGACAGAGACCCTGGGCGAGGTGATCTCCCAGTCGGGGCTTTCACAATTGAGGATCGCAGAGACCGAGAAATATGCACATGTGACCTTCTTTCTGAGTGGCGGCAGGGAGGAGGAGTTCAAGGGGGAACATAGGGTCCTGGTCCCCTCTCCTCAGGTAGCCACGTATGATCTGGCACCCGAGATGTCGGCGGGAGAGGTGGGAGACAGGGCTATAGATGAGATACTGAACCAGAGATTCGATATGGGTGTCCTGAACTTCGCAAACAGCGATATGGTGGGACATACAGGCATACTCGACGCTGCGGTCAAGGCTGTGGAATCGGTCGATCTGAATATGGGCAGGGTGGTAGATGCCGCTCTCGGCCAGGGATATTTTGTGCTGGTGACGGCGGATCATGGCAATTCCGAAAAGATGTGGGACCCGATAACAAACGGACCATTCACCGCCCATACCACAAACCCTGTACCCCTTATCGCGATCGGGGATGACATCAAGAACGGCGTAAAGTTCGCTCAAGGCGATAAGAGCCTTACGGATATCGCACCCACGATCCTATCTCTGCTTGGTTTAAGCAAACCAGGGCATATGGCAGGAAGATCTCTCCTTTAGATCGTCCTGGTTCCGACAGGGTCGCTCCCGGTATTATCGGTCAACATCGATGTTCACATGAGTAAAATATATTTATAAAAAGACATTACCCTGGTTAGGGATAATCAGCAACCAGTGCAGGCGATATGTGGAATGAAGTTGGAATTGGTTTGACCCCGAAAAAGGCCCTAAAACAAACCTTAATATAATGAAGGGGTGTTATGGACTTGAATTCGACCCTTAGCTGGGTGGGTCGCCCCCTAACTTGCTTGAAAGCATGTTGTCACTGGGATTTGGAGGTATAATATGAGAACGAGCCTAACGATGCTCATTTTGATGACCCTGATATGCTCAACTTTCGCCATAGTTGTGAACTCCTCTACTACCTTGATAAGCGAGGATGATACTGCCATGGTGGATGATCTTGAGGTCCAGGGCCCGTACGTTCAGGAATACGAACCAGGGACACAGGAGGAAGAGGTGGACATCCCCGTCTCTGCCAGCGGAAGATCGGAAGGTCTATGGCAGGGAGATGATCTCGAGATCGAGACCTCGATCACCGAGGTGTTCGAGGGGATCGAATATGGGTCACGTGGTGCCGTGAACACCTCAACCCTGATATACATAAAGAAATCAGAGAAGAAAGTTCTTTACAATCAGATCTTCGAAATGAGCGGTGAGCTGCTTGAAGACAACAACTCGGATGGCGAGAAGAACGCTGGAGATTATCCGATAATAGGTGCGTGGGTAGATCTCCTCTGGAACGACGGCTCCGAGTTCATGGTGCAGACGCCCATGCAAACCCAGCCTGATAATCCTGACTTGAATCTTACCGCAGGCCTATGGAATATTACACTGCAGGCCAATGAGACAAATATTGCCGCAAACGGTGATCCCAACTCCGCCCATCCAGGTGTCGAGTTCGTTGTCACCTACAAGGGTGAATGGACCACTGATGGTAGGAGGTTTTACAACCTCACACCCAAGATATACACTGACCTGTTCGAGACCAAGATCGGATATGATGATGATGGCGATTCGGTCGAAAAGTTGTACAATGGTGTCGATGACGATAACGACGGCATTGTTGATGACGGCAGGCCCGGAATAGATGCAGTAGGTGCACCTGAGATTCCATCTCAATGGTACAATGGTGTTGATGATGACGGTGATGGGATAGCAGATGATGGCTACCCCGGCATCAAGACCCTGAACAACGCGGAAGGGGTGGATGAGGAGCTCTATAACGGCCGTGATGATGACGGCGATGGCGAAGTGGACGAGGACCCTTACGCCTTCATCGCCAGGCGTGGTTACGAGAAGAGGATGTATGTGGAGATATGGCACAATACGCAGACCTCTTTTACCCTTCATGAGTCGGTTGTCGATATCGGCGATACTTTCACCCTTGACGGGAAGATAGAGGACCTCTCCGTCCCGGAGACCAATATGGGCGCAAAGACCATGAGGATGTTCTTCGATGGTCAGTTCGTATCTGAAACACATGCGGACCCATCTTCCACCAAACCTTGGTCGGTCTTCGATTTTTCCTGGGAAGTTCCACAGAAGGTAACTGCGGGACCCCACACCATCACAGTTGAGTTCAGCCCGGCTTTCAACAAGACGAACAACTATTACTGGAATCCGAGCAACGCATCGGTAACGATCCATGTGAGGAGGCCCACCGCCGTGATCTTCGACGTCGGCGATCCGACCACAATGAAGACGTATGTCTACAGAGGGGATTCCATCTGGATAAATGGGTCCATTGTCGATAAGATCAAGTATGAGGTTGACAAGGTAAAGGAGGGCCCAAGGCTCAAAATAGGCGGATACGATTACGCACATGAATATTCTTTCCGCATGTGGTGGGGCGACGTCAACAACTACGAGAACTACTGGCCCGACCAGACCGTCATCGATGATAATGGGACCTTTTCGGTTGGATTCGAGATCAGGTCTGATATTGTCCTTGGTGACTGGACGATCATGGTTGAGACCAGCTTCAAGACCGATCCAATGCATATTCCCCTGTTATACTATACTAACAGTGAAAATCAAACCAAATATCAGGTCCGCGCAAAGACAGATATGAGCCTGTGGATCGACCAGAACCAGAATGGCGAACCCGATTTTAACGATAGAGATCCCAACGGGATGCCGGTGAACACCTTCATCACCAGAAAACCCTTTGTCGGTCCAGATGGTCGGACATACAATTGGCACTATGCGAGGATTCGCGGTAAGCTCAAGGACCTCTCACAAACCCCTGGATCGATCAATGAGGGGGTCGCTTATGAGGATGTCACCCTTTATTGGGGGTTCAGCAAGTCCTGGCAGCAGGAATTTGAACTTCAGACCAAGGAGGATGGAGAGTTCGAGATCGATATAAAGATCGAGACCAGCCATGCCCTTGGGCCCGTTCCGGTCCTGGTGGTGTTCTCAGCCGAGTTCTATTCCAACTATTATGACAGCTCCAACTACAGAGATTTCGACGGTATGCCGTTCTCCGTTGTTTCATTCACTCAGCTTGAGGTGAATGCCAGCACGGGAATCAAGGGCAAGGCAGTTGAGATCAAAGGCGAACTTCTGGACGACAGGGGTGTCGGGATAGGCAACAGGACTGTAAGCATCTACAGAAAAGATGACTATACCGGAAATTATGATGACCTAAAATCAGAAGGGCCAGGCATATTGATCGGGTCAGCTGTAACCAACTCGATCGGCAAGTTCATTTTCGAAGAGTATACCATAGGTGAAGATGTAAACGTGGGGCGATCGTTCATTGTGGCAAAGTTCGGAGGCTCAATTCAGTTCCCAGACGGTCCGTCCGGGATCAGGTATTATCCGAATGATGCTTACATGGATATCATCGCAGTTCCAGATGAGTTCTACATCACATCCGAGACCGCGGTGGTCCTTGATGAGAAGTCCTTCCCGGATGTTCTGGTGAGGAACGGAGAGGCCAGGATCGCAGGACAGCTCGTGGAGTC
Source organism: Thermoplasmata archaeon (assembly GCA_023145185.1). Taxonomy (GTDB): domain Archaea; phylum Thermoplasmatota; class Penumbrarchaeia; order Penumbrarchaeales; family Penumbrarchaeaceae; genus JAGLEG01. Next base: position 6,824 of record JAGLEG010000324.1, on the reverse strand, counting down.
CTTTAAGGGCCAGCCGAAACAGAAAGGGATCGGAAATATGTTGATCACGGCCTACCTGAAACAGGGCGATGAGATCCTGCGAATGGGTGTCGATAAGACCCAGACCAGTGCAGAGTTCAGGGGGATGTTTGAGATAAAGACCACCAATGTACCTTCCACTCTGGATGTGGGAAAGGTTACGGTGATGGTGGAGTTCACCCCCGAGCCTGTTGATATTGGCGTGCCATTGTATCGTTCATCATCCAATATCACCGATGCGGAGATCTGGTCTTCCACAAGGGTCGATACCATCCAGGTAGGGCCCGTCGATCAGGATGGCGACAGGAAGATCGATCTGAAAGAGGATGAGATCGAGGATTGGATCTTCTCCTTCAGGGTACTTGAGGGAGCCACGGCGGATTCCAGCGGAGAACCCGTTTCATATGCGACCGTCTGGTTCAACCTGAGCATGGGTGCGTATACCAATACCACGAGGGGCATCACTGACTCGCGCGGCAAGATCACCTTCAACTTCACCCAGAAGTTCAAGGACACCGCAACAGGAGCAACGTTCGTCATCCCCGATGGAAAGGAGTTCGATAACCTTACCATAAAGGTGACGTTTGTTGGAAAACATTATTTCACATCGAGCACCAGAACGCTTCCTGCATCATATTGGAAGGCCACCAAGGCCGATGAGGGGAGTGTTCCGGTAGCCATGATAATATTCTTATCGTTATTGCTGTTGATAATCTTGATCGTCAGCCTGTTCTTCTTCTATCGCTGGATAGAGAAGAAGAGGCGATTGAAGGCCCTCAAGAGGATCATAAAGAAGGCAGCGGATCAGCTGGAGACGGGGAATCCGTATTCGGCGGTCATCTTCAAGTCCTATCAAAAATTGGGAGCTCATCTGCGCAGATATGGATTTATGAGAAGAGATGCAGATACGTTCAGGGAGTTCGAAGATGCTGTTAGGACTGCCCTGCCCATTGATGACAGAGCATTGGATACCTTCCTGGACCTGCTTGAGGAGGCGAGGTATTCAAAGCACGTGATCGGTGAGGGGCACAGAGATAAGGCCATAGGGTGTCTCAGGAATGTGGAGAGCAGCCTTGATAATATCATGCTCGATGAGGAATCCGCGCTGAGGCAGATGGAGCTACAGGACGAGGAATTTGTAGAGACCGAGGTAGTATTGAAGGACAGGTAAGGTGGACGACAGATGAAACTCAACTACAAGGACTATATCGCCATCGGTGTCGCTGTGACGCTGGGACTTCTTTTCCTGGTCTATCCAATGTTCTCATTTACCTTTGCGGCGGTTGGAGTGATCGATGACACGAATCCGAGGTTCTCGGCATATGACACCAGTTTCAGCGATATCAAACCGTTCGTGGAAGATCTGGAGAAGTTAAATTACAACACTCAGGGTTCAATATTCTATGATGGAAGTAGTTCGGACGATGGTGTCTACGACTACAAGGTAAGGTCAATAGTATCTACTCCCACTCTTCTTCTTGGAGACCTGATCGATCCGAAAAGTACGGTATACATTGCTGTGGGGATCGAGAGGTCCTATACTCAGGATGAGATAACTGCCATAGAGAGTTTCCTTGCAAGGGGCGGACACGTGATCATCGCCGATGATTTCGGGAACGCGAATCAACTCGCAAAAGATTTCGGTGTGACCTTCTATGGTGGTCAGTTCTACGATGAGGCCTTTGATACCAACGCCAACTACACCATTGTTCAGGCACACATTGGTTCTGATATCTACGATAAGGATGGCGTGAAGGTCTGGACAAAGGACCATCCATATGGAGATGGCGTCTGGGATGATGATCAGGACGCTGACGGTAAGATAGATGAGGATGATAATACCGGGAGCTCCAGAAACTACGATGATGACAGGGATAACGCCCGCCTCAACAAGGACCTGAGAGACAACGACAACGATGGTGTTGTGGATAATCCAACAGAGGATGAGGGGATTGATGAGGACCCAATGGATGACGATGTCGTATTTCGAACCAACGGCGACGCCGATATCCTATGGAACGGTCACAAGAGCATTGACCTCGAGTGGCTTGACGGAAAATCCAATGACGATGACAATGGTGACGGTGAGATCGATAGGTTGGACATCATAGATGAGGACCTCCAAACATACGAATTGATCACCTACAAACCAACAGGATTGTCATCCTCGGTGAATCCCTGGGTCTGGGCTTATGGGTCATCCAAGTCATTCATTGATATGAATGATGACGGGATGCTTTCGATACCCTCCATTGAAGATCTCAAAGGTGAAAACGCCGATGAGGTATCCTCGATAGGGAATGAGATCCAGATATGTGTGGAGATCCCCGTGGCCGATGACGGGTCGGGAGCTGTGGATATTATCACCGGGGAATCCATGGAGACGATAAGGGAGATATCCAGTGATCCGAAGAAATACCGGGTCAGGGAATTGAATCAGGATGCTGATAAGGTTATAACCGAGCTCGGATCCATTGTATTCATATCAGACCCCTCCTTGTTCATGAAGGACCTTTACGAACTGAACCACATCTCGTACGATGTCAACCTCCCCTGGGACCCGATCGGTAACGGAGAGGATGATGACGGAGACGGCATGATCGATGAGGATCGTGAGATCCTTCGTGAGACCGGAGAGATCTCCGATAGGGATGATGAGGATCTGAACGATCTGATGGACAATACCCCAGATTACTGGTCGAGGGAGGAGGTAGCTCATCCCTGGTTGGACGATGACATGGAGGGAAAGCCAAAATATGATTATGACAATCAGCAGTTCCTCCTGGACCTGATCAGGCATCTTTGCCCCGCAAAACAGGGAGAGACCAATCTCATTCTGATCGATGAGAGCAGGCATATCGAACCAGGTCATCTGCTCAAGCCCATATATGGTGTTATGGAGGTTACAGGTTATCTCACCTCCTCTCCCTATTATGCATATCCGATAATAGTTGAGATCGGTTTCCTGATGATATTTACAGCTTTGTTGATCAAGGACAAGGAGAGCTGGGCACACAGGTTCGATATATCTGTCCTCTCTCCAAGAAAGCAGATGCCTCGCGACATCAATTTGCAGACCATTAAATTACGTCTGGCAACAAGGGAGAAGATACGTCTAAAACGTGGGTTGAGTCCAGAGGAATTCTCCTCGCTCAACGAATCAACTATCATGGCTACACTTAAAGATCCTGAACTGATAGAGTTGGTCCAGAACAAGGATCGTACCTATTCAGCCCAGGAGATCAAGAGATTGATGGATAAAATTAAGAAGATCCAAGCAATATAATGGATAAAAATAGGTGATGAGATATGACACCGGATGGAACCCAACCCATGCCAAAGGCACGACTGCCTTCAGGAGGAGGAGCTGTAGCGCCCCCAAAAGGGCCTGCACCCGCAGCAAAGCCTCCAGCTCCTGGAGCTAAGAGAACAACGACATCACCCGAAGTGCAGAGGGCGATAAAAGGTGTATCAGCCACCTCTTTCGCTCTAATCGCCGAGGTTGAGAAAGCTATCATAGGTAAGAGGAACGTACTGGAGCATGTTCTCCTGTCGGTCCTTGCCGATGGTCATATCCTCTTTGAGGATTTCCCGGGAACTGCAAAGTCCCTGATGGTTATGACCTTCGCCGATGCCCTTGGATGCAAATACAGGCGTATTCAGTTTACTCCTGATCTGCTTCCTTCGGATATCACCGGGACATATATCTATGATGAGAAGGACAACGAGTTCAAATTCAGACCAGGTCCGATATTCGCAAATATAATCCTGGCTGATGAGATCAACAGGGCACCTCCCAAGACTCAGGCATCTATGCTTGAAGCCATGCAGGAGAGACAGGTGTCCATTGAGGGTGTAACCCACAGGCTTCCAAAGCCCTTCCTCGTAATGGCAACGCAGAACCCCATTGAACAGGAAGGAACCTACCCTCTACCTGAGGCTCAGGTGGATAGGTTCATGCAGAAGATGTCCATGGGATATCCCTCAAGAGAGGATGAGAGAGAGATCCTGATCAGAAGGATGATGAGAGGGAAAGACCAGGTTGATGTGAACACGGTAACATCTCCCGAGAAGATCATCGCTATGCAGCAGGTTGTGGAGAAGGTCCATATGGACCCTGCGCTTCTGACATACATAGTTGAGATCGTATATCGTACCAGGGAAGATCCAAGAGTAGTGGTCGGTGCATCCCCGAGAGGTTCGCTCGCTCTGTTCAAATTGGCCAGAGCAAGAGCAGTACTTCAGGGCAGGGACTATATCACTCCCGATGATGTGAAGGCAATATCGATGCCTGCACTCGCTCACAGGATCATCCTGAAACCTGAGCCACGTATACGTGGTGTATTGGCCCAGGATATCGTAAACAAGATACTGGCAGAGGTACCTGTACCGGCTGTCTGATATTGAATAAAAGCTATGGGAGGGGCGGTGCCCCTCCCAACGAAGAAATGGTGTGAATATGTGGACAAAAAAAGCAGCTTGCTTCATTAGCATGTCAGTGATCCTGACCCTGTTGGGATTGGCTACCAGAAACCTATTGTTGGTCATGGTAGCGTTGGCTGGATTTGTCTTTACCGTTGTCAGTATGTTTGCAAACACTTCAACGCGTTTGACCGCTGACAGAGAGATGTCACACGAGAAGATCTTCGAAGATGGTACGGTGAATGTAGAGCTTCGTATTCTCAACCAGGGTGGTAAGACCGGTTTCCTGGAGGTCAGGGATAAACTTCCCAGGACCATACAGATAAAGGATGGAACCAACTACACCTATCTGAACCTGAATCCCAAGGGTGCAACGCGACTTAAGTATCAGATCAAGTGCCCCCTGAAAGGTCAGTACAGGATAGGACCCATAACGCTGAGGACCCACGACCCATTCAACATGTTCTACAAGGAGAAAACAGTAGCGTTCGAATCGGACCTCACTGTTTATCCTCAGGTTAGGGATGTAAAAGAGCTCTACATCAAGTCGAAGCAGCCCAAGATGTATCCCGGAGAAATGAAGGTGAAGTTACCTGGACCTGGTTCAGAGTTCTTCGCAATAAGGGATTACGTTCCGGGCGATCCTTTCAGGGATATTAACTGGAAGGCTTATGCCTCGACGGGAAAGCTGCTGGTCAACGAACACGAGAGATTATCCGTTTCGGATATTACCATCGTGTTTGATTCCAGAACAGCCTCTCGTTATGGTATGGACTCCGACAATGCGAACCTCTACGGAGCACGTGCGGCAGCGACCCTGGCGAGTTTCTTCCTCAAACGGAGGGATTCGGTCCAGATGGTCGTTTACTCTGATAAGGTATTGACGATAAAGAAAGGAACCGGTCAGAAACAGCTCTTTGAGCTTCTGACAGCCCTTTCAGGCGCCAATCCCAAGGGTGACATACCCTTGTCTGGTATCGTCGAAGTGGCAATACCCTACATGCCCAGGCACTCCCCTGTGATAGTCATCTCCAATATGGAAGAGGACGATTCTATCCGGAAGGCCGTGAGCATGATGGTGATGCTCGAGTTCGATGTGACCATCATCTCTCCAAATTCAATTGAATTTGAGATAATGGCAAAACAGAAAAAGGGTGAGAAAGTAGACCCCGTGGCCTATGATATTCTCAGGCTGGATCGGGAAATACTCATACAGGAGCTAAGTGGATATGGTGTAAGGGTGATAGATTGGAAACCCGCGACACCATTGACCCAGGTATTACTGGAGGCACGCAACTATTGAGGTGATCATGTGGTAGAATATATTGATGACACGGAAAGGTTGGTACCTCTGGAGATCGGTATTCAGACCGGTGAGACAGTGATCATGTGGGTAGGAGGAGCCATATTCTGGTTCCTCTCCTTCATCTTGCTGGGACTTGCCGTAGGATTTGGGAACTCCATATATGGACTTCTAATGTTCATATTGGGAGGAATGATAGTACTGGCATCCCAGTTCTTCACCCCCTATGATCCCATGAGGACTATGAGGTTCCCGTTGACAGGACTTATCATATGGATCTGGACGGTGTTGCTGTTGACACCTGTTTTTCTGACAGGATGGAACGAATATATTGCAACATCCACGGATACAGTGGTATTCCTTCTTGGGTATGGATTCCTGGCCTTATTGGCCACGGTGGGTCTGCTTCTATCTTACTACCTGACATCCATGAAGATCCTGAAATGGATGAACCAGGATATTCCGACAACGATGTATGTCGTAGGTGCGATAGCAACGATAGTCGGGATGACCATGCTTGGTTTCAACAACTCCAAGCTTCTTGATATCGAAACACTGACAATAGGAAATTGGATAGTGCTTTTCCTATTCGCCATGTCCTATCTACTGTTCCTTGAGCTAAATCATGGAGCTCAGAGGTTCAATGAGATAATCTCCTATGCGAAGGAGAAAGCGGTAGGCGATTTCAGCCTGACCCCTGTTATAAACAACTACTATATCTTGGGTGCCATCCTGATGATTATAGTGGGGGTAGCGACGATCGTCTTCCTCTTGATCAATCTCTTTATGAGGTGGGTCACTCCTCTCATCAACACTCAGCTTGCTGACAGTGTGATGATGAACACGGTCTATTCGGTGGTTTTCACCATAGCCGCGATCCTTATCCCCCTTGGCATTGTCCTTACCTTGTTCTTCAACTACAGGAACAAGAAGGAGGCCGAGGAAGAAAAGGAGATGAGGAGAACCGGCGGATCGGGAATGAACTCAGGAATGGCCTGAATATCAGGCCATTCTTTTTTTTTATTTTTAATTAGGCAAGGTAGAGATTCGACCATTATAATTGACCTTTTACTCAATACCT
>JAGLEG010000323.1 GCA_023145185.1 Thermoplasmata archaeon | reverse complement strand
ATTACCATCGATATCCCGTATAATTCCATCGGGACACTTGAATCCATCGTCCAGATATCCGACGTTGAGGGAAATACGTTGACATACCGCATTCTCAACCGCACCGTGGCAGATGACGACCTCCCCGAGTTCATCTCCGATGAGAGCGACCCCGCCGCAACCACAGGGGACGGATACACGTTCAGATGCTCCCTTGGGGACAACATCGACATACTCAACGCCAGCGTCAGCTACGGGCTGGGAGGAGAGGACAACGAGGTGACCATGGAACGGGTAGGCCAGGGAACCCTGTTCTGGGCGTCGATCGTTATCCCCTCCGACGTCTCGGGCACCCTCGATCACAGGTTCGTGTTCGAGGATACATCTGGAAATGTCAACTCATCTGTTATGTTCAACTTGAGCATACTGGATGACGACCTGCCCACCCTGGGGAAGATGAGATACGCCGAAGTGCCGACCACGGGCGATCCCTTCGAGGTGAGCGTTACGGCCGAGGATCTGGTATCCATGTCGGGGGTTGAACTGGAATTCATCCTTCCGGGCGAGCTTGTATCGAGCACTATCTCCATGTCAAGGTCGTCGGGCATATATTCGGCGATAATAGGGATCCCCCTGAACAGGACCGGGAACCTCTCCTTCAGGGCGATCGCCCGGGATGGGGCCGACAACCTGAACAGGAGCGATATGGTGACATTGCAGGTCGTTGATAACGACTCTCCAACCCTTATAACCGAGGATATCCCGTCAGGGGGCACCACCGGAGATATCCTCCACTTCACCTTCACAGGTGAGGATAACATCGCCATCACATCCGCGCTGTTCCTGATGTTCATGCCCGGGGGAAATATCACCGCAGAGGTCCAGGGATCGGATGGGGCTTTCTCCGGGCACCTCGCCCTTAGGCCTGACATCGATGGTAAGCACCCGTACCTGTTATTGCTGGAAGATGAGGCGGGCAATGATATCGCCCACCACGGCAATATCACGATCCGGGACAACGATCCCCCCTCCATCTCCATCGGCCCCCTTCCGGAGGATCTCGACCTGGAAGAGGAGATCTGGCTGGATGTGGCCGCCGTGGATAACATCGGCCTTCATGAGGTGAAGCTCTTCACATCAAAAGGCGATGCGAACCTCACACTGACCATCGAAGACGATGGAAGGGCCCTTTTCGACCCGATCGGGGCGGGAAGGTGGACCTTCTCCGCACTGGCAGTTGACCAGGAGGGAAATGAACTCTGGACCACCGCCTCCATCCTCATTGTGGACAGCGTTCCGCCGATCTTAGAGGCTTTCGTTCCCCAGGAGGGTGCGACAGGGGATGAGATCACCCTGAATGCCGCGGGATCATCGGACGATTCCGGCATCGATTCTTATGCCTGGAGCATCCTGGGGCCGGATGGAGAGAATCGGGAGATGGAGGGCGATACGGTGAACTTCGTCCCCTGGATCGAGGGAGAATACAATATCACATTGACCGTCACCGATAACGAGGGGAATTCGCAGGTGGAGTACTTCAGCGTAACCGCGATGCCTTCCGAGGAAGATCCGGTCGATGGCGAGGACCCGATCATGTTCTGGGGGATGCTGGGAGGCATCCTCATCCTGTTGTTATTGATCGGCCTGGCAATATTCCTTGTATCGAGGAAGAAGAAGGAAACTGGTGATGAGGATAGGGAGACTGGTTCCACGGTCGTCATGGAGGATCACGATGGATCCCTGGATCCATCCGATCCTGAAGGTGAAGAGGACGAGGACATGGACTGGGACTGATCCGTGGAAACGGTGAGATAGAGCCGACTCCCCCGATCTACGATGGGGGCGGGGGTGGGGCCATCCTTGGCTTGCGGAACTGATCATCATCGACCCGGGCACCACTATTGAGGTCGGTATCATTGCCTGGCCCTCCTTCACCGGTGGGGTAGCTGGAGGGTTCCGAAGTCGAGTAGACCTCACTGGACCTCTGGTAGTACGGATCTATCTTGATGCCATCCGAGTGATCGGCTGGTCCCTGTACCCCATAGGCCGTGTTCACATCATTCCAGGTGGAGTGATACTCCGGGACTGGGGCGGGAATACTCTTCTTTTTGCCCGCCAGCCTCTTCAGAAGCATTATCAGACCTACCAGGATCAAGACGGCCGAGGTCGGACCCAGTACCATTGCTCCACAGCAAAGGCCCAGATCCACGTCCGATAATTCATCCTGTGTGATCTCGATGAAGATATCATTCAGCGTGTAACCATCCCGTATCACAACTATGAAGCTGTAGCTTCCATCCACACCATCGATCGCTATCGTTTCGTCCATCGGGGTCGTCCGCGACACCTCTGCGATGGTCGCACCCCAACCATCCTTCACCACGAGGGTTATGCCGATCTCCTGATCGGCACGCCCCCGTATCCTCACATCCACGGTGGTCCTGAGGTCTCCGGAGGGTGCCGTCGCCTTGTATCCACCATCCTGATCAAAGCCAAAATCATCCTGGGTCAGGATCACTTCCTCGGGCCCCACGAAGGCCGGGACAGAGATACCGATCGTAAGGATGATCAGAAGGCCTCCGATAACCAACAACGTAACGGGGGTTTTTTTCGATGCTGCCATTCGATATCCTCGTGGTCAGAATGGCCCTCCAACTATTTATCGAATGGCCAACAATAAATGAGATCGAGGTGAAGCTGTCGAACGGTTCCAGGTTTATTCTAATATAGAATTGCATGAAGCTTAGCTCTTAAATTAAAATAAAAAAAGGGGGAGGCGAAATAACGCCTCCCCAGGGATCCATTCACCGTTTACTGAGGTGGTGCTGGAGCCTCTGTGGGTGGGGCCTCCATCTTGGGGGCGGTCTCCACCTTCTTGTAGAGATGGGGGAACTCCTTCTCGGGGAACTCCTCCTCCACCGTCTTGACCTTCGTTGCGAACATCACGATCACCACGACGATTATCAGCACCAGGATCGCCAGTGCGATGGCGATCATGAGGTACATTCCGGAGCTGTCCTCCTCCTCCTGGTCAGCATCGGCCACCGTCGGGTTCCTACGATCTCCCTGCAGGTACTCCTCCATATTGGAATCCCCGTCCTCATCCGGGTCCAGTTGTGCGTTGTCCGTTCCCGTGGGGTCGAATTCATATTTCAACTCGTAGTTATCGGGGAGGCCATCGCCATCTGTATCCGAATCCAATGGATCGGTCCCATACTCCATCTCAAGGATGTTTATGATCAGATCGCCGTCAGGGTCGCCGTTCCTGTCATCCACCGTAGGATTCAGGCCCATGGAATTCTCCCACACATCTGGCATGCCGTCGCCATCCGTGTCGAACATGGGGTCCCTCTCCATAACGGACACGATGAACCAGTTAACTGCGGAGTTATTGCTCGAGTCAAAGCAGGTCAGGGTGATATTGTACTCACCTGCCTCAACGAAGCTCCTGGAGAAGCCAATGCCGGCGTAAACCTCATCTTTCACCCTCCACTCATATTTCACGATCCCTATATTGTCATAGGAACCCGCATCCTTGAAGATGAGAAGTGAGTCCTCGTACACCTGTGCGTCCGACGGGGTCATGACCACCGGTGCGTCCAGGTCCATCGCCTCGATCTCGTACTCCGCGATACCATAGTTCCCCATGGCGTCCTCGACCTCCAGGGTCAAGGTCAGGGTGCCCAGTATCGCAATGAGATCATATGTGAACGCCTCTTCCGTCCCGGTGACCTCTGTGCCATCAGGCAGGGTAAGGGTCCAGAGGTAGCTTACGACCCCCATATTATCAGTGCCGATCGCTATCAGATCGAGCAGGTCCTCGGAACCTATTGTTTCCGGTACTTCTGCGAGGGCAACCGGCGGCTCGGTATCGATCACATCGATCTCGAAGACCAATGCGGCTCCGGGGTTCGCCTCGTCGGAGACCGTAAGGGTGACCTCGTAGATCCCAACCTCCTCGAAGGTGTAGTTCACACTCTCCCCCGACAGGATGACCGGCGTGCCGTCCATCTCGGTGAACGCCCATGTCCACCCAACGATGCCCACGTTGTCCGAGGAGGGGCCCGCATCCATTGTGAACTCCGCTCCCTGATATACGTCATCGGGCAGGTCCACCATGGGGACCGGCGCCTCGTCGTCCAGGATCTCCACCTCGATCTCGTCGGTGGTTATCTCGTTTTCAGATGAGTCCACGATCACGAAATGATAGAGCATGTCACCGGCCATATCGTTGGGAACGGCGACCATACCGGAATAGCTCCATACGCCTCTTGTGCCCACATCAAGGGCAATGCTCATCTCCTCGGCCCCAGGCATGGTATAGTACACCATAACAGAGCCGATAGCGATATTATCAGAAACGTTGACCAGGAACATGTAATCGTCCCCTGTGGTCGCAATGCCCGTCAAGCCCGGCGCATTGGAGAGATCCTCGACCATCTCTGGAAGATCGTTGTCCATCACTCCGATGGTGATCCAACCGATCGCCTGCATATTGGACTCGTCGTCCGAGGCAACCACCTTGAAGTGGAGGTCCAATAGGCTGTCAGGCACCATGATGGTGAACGTATATGAGCTCGCGGCATTCTCTGCAGCAGCGACCATCGGATCCACTGGCTCCTCATCGCCGAGATAATAATATACCCGGGCATAGGAGAGAAGTGTGTCGTCCCTCACCGTTGCAGTTATCAGGTATTCGTCACCCGTATAGGCGGTCTCTCCAAACACCAGATCCTCTATCATTGGAGGGGCGATGTCCTTTACCTCCACGGTTTTCAGAAGCGTCTCCGCGGTCTGCCCCAGCCAATCCTCTGCTTCGAACTTGTAGTAGAGGGAACATGGCTGGCCGGGCAGTACGATGTCATAGTAGTACTGGCCCGATCCCAGCTCGATCATGTCGACCTGGACCTCGTTTGGATCAAGGGAAGTGCTGTAGGTGAGCTCGAACGTATCCAGTTCGATATTGTCCGTACAGAGGACCTTGAACTGGTAATCGGCTCCCGC
>JAGLEG010000322.1 GCA_023145185.1 Thermoplasmata archaeon | reverse complement strand
CATTGTCGTTCTCGGCCATGGACAGGAACATCTCTGCCTCCCCGGGCGTCATCGATACGCCCATTGGGGAGAACCCGACCGCGGTCCTCTCGCCCTCCCTGAACAGGAGCATGTAGCTGTTATCCAGCGAGGAGGTGATGATCTCGTACCCCCGCCCCCTGAATATGTTCTCCAGCATCTCTATGAAATCATTTCGTGCCATCTCATCCCGGGAGGATATGTCGGAAGGGGGATAAATTATTTTAGACGCCGGGGTCAATCGTCCAGCAGGGAAAGCGAATCCTTGAGGTCATCCATCTCCCTTTCACGTTTCCCCGAGAAAGGAGATCTCTTTGAGGGCCTCTCCTCTTTCATTGCCGGGGCGATCTTCTCCGGTCCATCCAGGTCCAGTTCGATATCCGAGAGGTCCACCCTGGGCTTTTTCCCCCACGGCCTCCCCTGTGTACCCCTCTCCGGTGACGGGAGAGCCAACTTCTTCGCGGACCGGTCGCTGGCCTCCCTCTCCTTCTGCTCTTTTACTTCAAGAGCCAGCCTCTGCCTCTCCTGCTTGAGAAGGGCCTTCTGCTCTTTTTTGATCGCCCTGTCCTCCCTGAGCCTCTCCCTTCTCTCCTCGGACCTTGCCAGGTGATAGAGGGCGACAAAACCTGGCTCCTTGCCCCGGGGAAGCTTCCTACGCCTCATTGTGAAGACGTTTATCCCCATGTTGAGAAGGACCACTGCAATTGCCAGGTACATGACTATGGACCACATCCAGGGTATGAAGAGGAAATCCACCCCGTAAAGGGAGACCATGAAATCCATGTCGTAGGTCACCGTCTGGTCCAGCAGGCCCTGTTCGTACTTGACACGTGAATAGTATGATTCGGCATGCACGGTGAACGCGGTGAGCTCCATGTGGTACGGGGCCGTGAACGTCCTTGGGGACGTCACCGTGATCTTGACCCTCGCCTCGGATTGTGGGCCCATGTCCAGGGTGGTCCGCTCGAAGGCAAATACCCACCCCCTGGAGGACCAGGTCCTCTCGTTCGGGATCCACAGGTCCACCCGTTCGTTCCCGTTGCCGGTATTCTTGACCACGACGTATATGTCCCCTGACATCCCGGGAAAGAGCTGAAGGACCGTGGGATCGAAGGTCATCAGCAGATAGTGATAGGGACGTACCTCCACGTACAGGGGATAGGGGTCGATATCGCCTCCGATCCACTCCTCCACTGACCCCACCGACGGCTCGGCGGACCACACTCCGACTATGCTTATCTTGAGAAGATCGCTTACCCCCGTCGAGTAGTTGAGCATTGGAGACCCGAGAAGCAGGTTCACCCTTATGGGTACCGATCCGAACTTCGCAATGGGAGAAAATGTCACGATCATGGGTGTGACGGACCCGATGATATTGCCCCCTGGAGGGGGGTCTAGACGGAGCCGAACGTAGATGGGATTTCGGGCCAGTCTGGCAACGCGGTATAACGAGATATTACCGAACATGACCGCACTTCCGGTGGACCCGGGTCCGGACTGGATGATGATCTTGTTGCCCTCCTGGACCTTGTTGATAGTATCCATCTCTATCTTGACGTACACGGGGCGGGCGCCGTCCGCATCCATGGAGAAGTGCTCCTCCCCGGTGAATGCCTCCTCACAAAGTAGGGCCATGGAGACTATAAGAAGAAATAGAACGGATGCGGAGATCACCCTGAACGGGTTTGCTGATCCGTCTTCTCTACGAGCCATTTTCATCCCCTTCAACGGTCCTGGGGTGTGTCCACCTCGTCGATTATCTCCTCGCCAGCCGATACTGCGTCGATGGAGTGGATCGATCCTGACATCCCCTCGATAATTGCTCTGATCTTGTCATACTGAAGGTTGAAACCCTCTATGATCACCTTGCTGTTCTCCGTCTCCTGGTCCACCTCGTTGAGGAAGATCGAGACACCTGATATCCTTTTCATCTCCGAAAGACGTTCAGAATATTCAACGATATCCGGCTTATGAGGCTTGAGAACATCTAGTACCATCCGGCGAATATTACCCAAGAGAATTGCCTCCCAATTCCGAAATCTATATACGATTCGGCTCTATATCGAGAGTGTAGTATAAAAGGGTTAGGTAAATGGCGATAATTGGGTGAACTGGGCCTGCTGACCCGCCCGGAGAATGTGAACATGATGGAGGATATCAAACCGTCTTTCAGGAAGGCCATGACCATCTCGCTCCTTATACCCATTCTCTCTTTGCCCATGGCCCTGATACCTCTGATCGGCCAGCTTCTTGCTTTTACCCTGATCCCATATCTCTCAACTGCCCTGGGTACGAGATTTACTCAGCCGAAAGAGAGGATCCCCATCGCCCTCACCGTGGCTATAGTGTGGAGTGGGATACAGACGACGATACTGCTTGCGGTCGTTAATTTCATCGAAACCCCCATGGGGGCGAAGATGGAAGCCGTCGAGTACCTGATAATAGCGGGCATCTGGGCCATGAACCTGACATTCTGCATTATGGGGGCCCTCCACCCCTGGAAGGACCCATTTTCTGAACCCGTTTGAAATTCACTGACCCTGTGTGGGCTCAGCAGGCTGAGGTTGTGTTGCCACTGGTTGTTCCGGGGCCGGAGCGGGTTGTGGGACCTGCTGCGGTGGTACGGCTGGCTGAGGCTGCACCGACACACCCTGTGCAGGTGGTTGCTGTGCAGTGGGCTGAGGTGGCACCTCGGGTGAACCTTCTATCTGCTGTGTGACAACAGGATCTCCCTGAGGCGGCTGTTCGCCAGGCTGTGGCTGTATCTGGTCAGGTGCAGCCCCCATCGGCTGTTCGGGGGCCTGCTGTGCTCCTTCCGGCATAATAGGCGTGGCCGCATAAGGGTCAGCCCCCCATCCGGATTTCTTTGCCTCCTCCTGAGCCTTGATCTTCGCAGCGTGGATCATGTTCAACTGCTGCCTCCGGAACTCCGCATCCTCCTCCAGCAGCCGATCCATCGACTTATCGGTCCTGCCCACCACCCCAATGGTAAGCAGTATGGCGCCTGCTATCAGTATAAGTACGCCCGTAAAGGCAAAAATCCACCCGCTCTGTCCCCACCACGGATCGTCCACGTAGACGGCCCGGGCCTCGCCAAGCTCGTTCTGATCGACCTCGATCTTGATCAGGATCGTATCTCCTTTTTCCCCAAGGTCCTTGGAGGAGTATATCCAGAGATCGGGTTCCCTGTCGACCCTTCCCTCCTCGTGGGCAGATCTTCGCGTGTCCGATCCGTCCCCATTTATCTCGTAAGCGGTGTTATCCTCGTATCCGTGATCCTGCTCCCACAGGGTATCGTCGTAATCGGATACCTTGGTTATCTCACCGTATATGTACTCCTCTCCGGCGACGGAGTAGTTCCAGAGTCCGCTATCGTATGATACCTCAACGTCCCCCGGGGAGAACACGATGAACATGATCACCGCATACATGATGAAGGCTAGCACAACTCCTATCACCATCATGGAACCCCCTCCCGCGATCAAATATGGGTTCCTGATGCGCTCTCCCTTGAGTTGCGAAAGCTTCTCCTGAACGTCCTCCTCCGTGAGGATGGACTCACCCTCGTCACCAGGTAGGATCCTCATCTCGTTACCGCAGAAAGAACATTTGCCGACATCCCCGTAATTGTTCTTCCCGCATCTGGGGCACCTTGTAGTCATATCCACACCAGATGCCCGTATATATTATACATTAAAATAGGTTTTTGAAAAAGTCAAGGGTGAGCTGGCCGGAGCCGTGATCGTGGATACTATCAAAACCTGGGTTCTCGACCTCATGACAGACGATACTAACGGCACGAGAGAAGTGGACCTCGGGAGACACTTCAACGCAATGGCTCGGGAGCGGGCGCGTTTATTTTATGCTCTCCAGTATGGAGGTTGCATTCCAGATCAACGTTCTTCCATGGAGGGGGATGTTGGGATCATTTGCCAGGTCCTCAAGGACGGAGACCACGCTTGCGCACCTGAGGTCGAGGGCCTCTTTGCTGCCGAACAGCCTCTCCTTGGAATCCTTGGCGCCCTTTCGGATGTTCCTGGGGACGGAGGTGTCCTCTGAAAGCATGTCCAAAATAGCTGCCACGTTCTCTAATTTCTTATCAACGGTCTGATCTATCATGATTGACAGCCTCCTGGTAGCTGTAATAGAAAGTAGATGAGGGATTAGTATAACCTATAAAAACATTTTCATTAACGCAGTAGAGAAACGATTGCTCGTTAATGATATTTTTTTAATTTAGAATTATACATTGTTTCGCTCTTCACTTATATTTCCTGTTAAGATTATATTAAGATTACCTCTTAAGCAGGAAAATCTTTGACTAATCAGAGATTAGTCAGATTTTCAATTTGAAATTATATATAGTTCAGCTCTTAAATTTAAAATAAAAGCTGGGAGAGGCTCCCGCCTCTCCCTCAATATACCTTGGAACAGAGTGGTCATCATCCGCCGATACGCATGATGACACCGCAGTGATTGCAGGTCACCTCCGCCGGCTTCTTCTCTATCTGGTGTATCTGTTCCGTGGTGCACTCGGGGCATTTCACCTTGACGGTGAGGTTTCCCTTCGGTGCGGCCCCTCCCTTCTTCTCACCCTTTGCCGGAGCGAGCCCCGGTGCAGCAACTGCTCCGGGCGCAGAGGGCAGTCCTCCGCCGGCAGGTTTGGGCGGTACCGGTGCCCCGCCTGCCTCCTTCATCAACTTCCTGGGCCCACCTGCCCTGCCGCCGCCCAGGTCCGCGGACCTGAGCTTCTGGGTAAGTAGTTTGGCCTCGCGGTTCTTGTTGAAGGCGAAAACGATGACGAGCAGGAGCAGGACAAGAAGGATGATAGCCACAATGAAGATGCCCCAGAAGCCGCCCAGCTTCTCCTGCCAGTCGAACGTTGGCAGGTTTGCATCCGCCTTGGCCTCATTGTTGTCCTCGTTGGTCTCGATGACATCCTCCATGTCCTTGTTCACGATGGCGCGGAGGGTGTGCTTGCCAGAGGTTGGGATCCAGTCGATCTCGAACTTCTCGGATGAGCCGTAGTTTATTGTCTGCACGTCATCCCCGATGAAGGTCCCGTCCTCATCGTAAAGCGAGACGGTCACGTCCTCTGCGGTCTCGGTACCCTCGTTGTAGATCGTGACCTCCACGGTGGTCTTCTCTCCAGTGACCAGATTGCCGCTGACCTTGATGGAATCATCCTTCATCACCAGCTCCGGGGCGGAGACGTTGAAGTACATGTTGAACTCAACCTTCGCCTTCTTGCCCGTGAGCGACCCGCTGTCCGGCAGGACCTGGAACCTCAGCTGCTGCTTGCCGACCGCAAAGTTGTCCACCTCCAGGGCGGAAATGGTGACCGTGATCTCCTTCTGGTCACCCATTCCGACGGTCACGATGGTCGGGCTGATGAGGAGCCTCCAGCCGATGGGCAGCACCGTGGGAGGCTTTATCTTGAAGGTATCGTCCTTGTTTCCCAGGTTCTCCACATAGAACTTGATCACCATGCTCTTGTCGTTGACATCCCAGCTCTTGCGGTTATCCTCGGTCGCCTCATCCATTTCAGGTACGTTGGCAACAAAGGTCTGCTCGACGGAGGTGGTGAAGGTTACCTCCACCGGATCGCCGTTCCTGTCCTTGCTGGACTCCACCTCGATGGTAAAGAGGTAGTTGTCCTTCTTGACATCCTCGCCATCGGTGACGTAGGGGGTCTCACCGTCGTAGTTCTCGGGCATTCCAAGGAGGGGCACGATCACATCCAGGGAGACCAGCACCCACTCATCGGGATCCAGCGTTATCGTGGTGGCAGAGAGACTACCCCACATCTTCTTGTCACCAAGGACCTTGAGGTTGTAGGTATCTACCCCGTTGCCCTTGTTGGTCACCTTGAAGGAGTACGAAACGATGTCCCCAACCTCCGCGTTCTGAATGTCGTCGTCGGTGGTGATCTCATGCTTGTAGAAGTTCTCGATCTCAAGGGTGATGTTGATGGTCTTGATCGCCTTTTCCTGCTCCACGATGTTTGAGACATCACGGCGGAATGTGATCGAATAATCGTACAGGCCGGCCAGTGCCTCCTCCACGTCGTCAGGTATACGAACCGATATCTTGATCAATATCTCCTGGGTGGCACTTCCCTTTGGTCCAAGGGTGAATGAGGATTTGTCCGCAGATACCCACCTCTTGTAATCCGGCTCATAGATCTCGACCCTGAAGTTGTCATCATCGTTTCCAAGGTTCTTGACCGTGAAGATATAATCTACCTTCTCGCCGACCTCTCCTTCCTGCTGCTCCTTGTCCACCTCGACAGAGACGCCGAAGGTCTGTTTGACCTCAATTGTGATCTCCTTCCAGGTGGTGGTATAATCATTGTCCTCGTCCCAGCCGTCGCCCTCTCCCTCGGAGATCCAACGGACGCTGAACCTGTATTTGTCCACGGCGGTCTCCGGTTCGAACTCAACGCGAATGGAGATCTCACCGTACTCCTCGGGGTTGATGCTCGTGGCATAATTGTCCGATCTCTCGAGCGAGGATGAACTTGGAAGGGCATCGTCGTCTATCTCTATCTTGAAGGTATCAACGCCCGTTCCCGTGTTCTTCACCCTCACCACGAAGTCCTGATACAGGATGTTCTCGGTGTCCAGAAGATCGTCCTCCGTCGGCCGCCTATCGAGCGGTACGATGATATTGGCACCATAGGTCTGCTTGATCTCGGTCTTGAGGACAAGGACCTCGGAGTATTTGTCGTCCAATAGGCCCTCCTCCCCCTCGGAGTATGCCCAGATCACCGTGTTGAACACCGCGGGATCATAGTAGTTATCGGGGATCCTGACGGTCACCGTGATCTCCGCCTGGCCTCCCTTGGGGATCGAAGAGGTCTTCGATTTCTCAAGTTTCACCCACGTTGGATAGTCGGACTTGGGGGTGGACGCCCAATCCACGGCGTCGATGTGTGCGGGCCTCAATGTGGACTCGCTCACTACCTCCAGCTTGAAGGGGTCCAGGTCCTCGCCCAGGTTGACCACCTGTATGACGTACTCCACCTCGGTTTCTGTCTGGTCCACATCCGGGATCACATCCTTGGTGGCCTCTGACGTAAGAAGTTCAACATCCCTGTTGGGAGCGACATCCACCGTCAAGGTTATCTGGTCCTTTACCGAGCTATCTCCGATCGACTTCGCCGTCAGTGTGAAGTCCTGTAGTCCATCTGGTGCATTCTCGGGCACCTGGATATCCATCCAGATATGATAGATCGCATCGATCGCCACATCCGTCTGGACCACCGATTTCGTTTTGGCATCATCAATGAGGAAGCCGAATTCCTCCCCGATCCACACAGGCTTATCTGCATTCATTGATAGTTCAAAACTGTCAATTGCATTGCCCTTGTTCTTCATGAGGACCTTGAACTCGACCAGCTCGTTGGGCTCCGCCTCCTTGGAGATGCTGTCCGCAGCTGCAAGGTACAGGTTAACATCGTAATCCTCCTCGACCACTACTTCGAAGGTGGTGAGCTCGAACACCTCTATGTGCCCGGCCACCTCTGCCCGGAAGTAGAAGGTCACAAGGCCGGCTGCCGCATTTGTCGGGATGACCAGTTTCAGGCTGACGTCCTTTGCGCCGTTGGCGGGCAGATCTGCAACCGTGGAGGGTGAGATCGTTGCCCACTTCCTGTTGCCGGATGCGGTCTGCGTGTCCACCTTGACATTGATGGTGGATGGATCATTTCCCTTGTTCGTGATGTTCAGCGCAATACCGGCATGTGTGGTGCCCGGGTCCACCGTCTTGGACCCCTCGGGTATCAGCAGCTGGACCTTGTAGACCGGCATGACCTTGACCTTGAGGGTCTGATTGTCCACCGTGATGTCGTCGAAGGTCTGTGTGGTCTCGCCGTCGGATGTGGCCTTGAAGACGACCTCGTAGATACCGCTGTTGATGATCTCGTCGTCAATGGACGGCACCGTGATGTTTATGGATATCGTGGCCACCTGGTCCGGCTTGAGGATAAGGGACGCAGGGGATATCTCGATGTTGTCGAACACATCGTCGCCCTTGCCCTCCTCGACTGCAATGGAGAACGTGTCCGTCGTCCTGGTTCCCGTGTTCCTGAGGGTTATGTTGAACCACGCGCTGTTTCCGGGGTGGGCCTGTTCGAAGTTATCGTTCGTATCCAGGGTTCCCGAATACTCATCCTCGAACACCGCCGTGAAGTAGATGCTTGAGGTGATGGTGGAGTCTGATGGGTGGGTCGCCACTACCTTGACCCACACCTCGCCCAGGTTGGGGTCCGCACCATTTCGAACGTTGATGGTGACATTGACCTGCTCCTCCGAAAGGGACTGCAGGGTCTGCGTCTTCAGTGTCGAGATGGAGAAGTCCACGTAGTCCACATTGGGATACTCTATGGAAAGCAGGTAGTAGTCGGCCACGGTACCCTTGTTCAGGATAAAGGTCGAGAATGTCACGCTGTTGCCGATCTTGACCTTGGTGTTGTTTGCGGAGCTCAGCAGGTCCACGTCGTGGAGGGGCTGAAGTACCAGGTTTAAAACGATCTCGGCGGACTTATCATCCGATGTCTGTAACGTTCCATTGTCGCTTGTGATCTCCACGATGAACTCGTAGGTGCCGGCCAGTATCCCGGAGGACCTGGTGGGCATCTCGATCTGGAGCTTTGCATCCTCCACGCCGTCCACTGCCAGGGTCGTGAGGCTCCTGTCGTCATCCACGAAGAAGACGGAGTAGAGCCCGGAGAAATCGGCAGGAGCGGACTTCACCCTGATCCTTATGGAGTCGTCCTCTCCCGAGCCCCTGTTGTAGATGTTCAGCGTGAAGTTCACGACGTTCGGGTCCGAGGAGGAGAGGGAATACTCTCCCTTGACGCTCTCCTTGTTGGCGGACATGTCCACGTTGTAGAGCTGGGGTATCCTCACGGATAGCTCCAGCTGTTTTGATACCGTGATGTCACCCCAGGAGGTTCCGGTCGCCAGGAACTTGTAGGTGCCCATGGTGGCGTTCGAGGGTGCGGTCATCGTGATGTTGAACAAGAACCACCCGTCGGATGTAAGCTGTGATGTTACCGCGCTTGAGATCAGGGGGCTCCACTCGGTGGTCACCTTGGTCGTCTCTCCGGTGACGCTGAGGTCGAAGGTATCCCTGCCGTTCCCCTTGTTCTGGACCCTCACCGGGAAGGTGTAGGATAGGCCAGGCTGGGCGGAGGCGACGATCGCACCGCTGGGGGCGTCCAGATATGCCCCGTAGTTCTTATCGATTGTCACGAAGAAGGTGTAGGATTTGGACACGTCGTTGGTGCTGTTTGCCCAAAGTGTGAAGGAGTATGCCCTCGCCTTTACCACATCCTCCTCAGGATTTATGGAGATGGTAACGTACCTGGAGCCGCCGTTCGCCAGAGAAAAGGAGGAGGGAGATATCGAGGACTGTGCGAAACCATCCTCCTTCTGGAGCGAGAGGTCCACCTCATCGTTATCGTTGCCCGTATTGTTCACCCAGAAGTTGAACGTCACCGTACCATCCGGTTGGCAGCTCTTGGTGGAAGGCCCGGTGTTCTCTATGAACAGATTGTAATATGGTAGTATCACGCAGGAGAGCATGACCTGGGAGATCTTTGTTCCATCTCCATCCGACGTGGCATTCACGTAGAACTCGCCCACCTCGTTCGCCTGTGGGCTATCGGACTTCTTGGGAGGGTATATGGTCACCGATACGTTCTTCCTTTCATCGGCATCCATTGGGCCGGAGTTGGCCGTCTGGATCGTGCCGGACCACCCCTTGCTCTTGAACTGGGAGGGAATATACAGCTCAAGGAGGAACTCATCCTCGCCGTTACCCCTGTTCGCGACCTCGACCGTATATGTCACGTAGCTGTTGGAGGTTATGTCCACTGATTTGGAGCTTCCCCCGGTGTCGGTAGATATGGTCACCCTGTGCTTCTGGTTAACGTTCACGGTGATGGTCTGGTTTGCCGTGGTAGCTGGGTCGTTCCTTGACTTGGCCTGCACCGTCACCGTATAAGCGCCCGTCTGGGCTTTGCTGTCGGTGTTAACGGTCATCGTGGCCAGCTTCGCCGACCCTGACGCGTAGTTCGAGGAGCTGAAACTTATTGCAGCGGTCCAACCGGTTGGTTTATCGACCGCCGTAAGGGTGTATCCGTCCAGATCGTTGCCCGTGTTTGTCACGTTGAAGGTGTAGGTGGCGGAGCTTCCCGGATCCACGTACTGGGGCTTCGGGGACTCGATCTCCACGTCATACTTCCTCTCTATGTTGGTGGTGAGGAGGACCGATGATGTGGAATTGCTCGGGTCCACCCGCGAGTCCACCCTGATGGTCGCCAGACAGTAGGAGCTTATCGTTATGTTCGACGAAGGGGCCCTCACGTTCACCGTGAACTGTGATGTGGCGCCACTTGCCATGGATGATGTGGTGGTCTGGCTCAGGGTCACCTGCCACGTTGAGGGGTCCTTGGATACTGTCAGGTTGATATCGAACCTGTCCGCGTTGTTCCCCTCGTTCTTGATGGTGAGCAGATATACTATAGACCTGCCCTGGGCCACCTCCTTGCTTGCATTATCAGCCGTGAGGCTGACGTCGTAGTTGCTTGCCGATGAACCGTAGGGCAGGTTGTAGACCAACGCCGCCATCGAGGTCATGATCAGCAGGAATATTATCGCGATCTGAAATGTCTTCCTTCGTGTTTGCATAGTATTGCCTCTACCGCAGGGACAACTGAATCGTTATTTAATAGTTACCCAATGATATTCTAGTGTTATTGTTGATTATGATGTATGTTTGTAATG
>JAGLEG010000321.1 GCA_023145185.1 Thermoplasmata archaeon | reverse complement strand
CCGAAGTATCGGTTCAGATCATATTGGATCTGTCAAAGTTGGGATACATCTGACGCTGTCTGAAAGACACTACATCGGGCAACCTTTATGGACCTTGTTGGCATACGGGTAGAGGTGAAGACGATGAAGTTCATATTCGTTACAGGCGGAGTGCTTTCGGGGCTGGGGAAAGGTATCACGACATCATCTATTGGACTGCTCCTGAAGAGGTCCGGGGTCAAGGTAACGGCTATCAAGATAGACCCCTATCTGAACGCCGATGCGGGCACCATGAACCCGTACGAACACGGCGAGGTGTTCGTCCTTGACGACGGAGGGGAGGTGGACCTGGACCTTGGCAACTACGAGAGGTTCCTGGACGTGGTCCTTGGCTCCGATCACAACATCACCACCGGCAAGGTGTATCGTGCGGTGATAGACAAGGAGAGGAGGGGAGATTATCTGGGCAAGACGGTGCAGATCGTACCCCATATCGTCAACGAGATCAAGGCGATGATCACGTCGGTGGGAGAGGCATCAGGGGCCGAGGTCGTGCTCATTGAGATGGGCGGGACCGTTGGCGACATGGAGTCCATGCCCTTCATAGAGGCTGCAAGACAGCTTCAGATGGAGGTTGGAGAGGAGAACCTCCTCTTCGTCCACACGACGCTCATCCCGATCATGGGAGCGGTAGGAGAGCAGAAGACCAAACCCACCCAGCACAGCGTGAAAGAGCTCAGGGCCATAGGGGTCCAGCCGGACATCATCGTGGGCAGGTGCGCGGAGCCCCTGAACGACGATACGAAGAACAAGATCGCCCTATTCTGCAACGTCCCGGCCGAGAGGGTATACTCCGCACACGACGTTAGATATACCTATGAGGTGCCCTCACTGCTGCTGAAACAGGGCATCATAGATGTGATCGGCGCCGACCTCGACCTGAAGGTCAAGGGATGCGACATGGGGTCGTGGGAGAGATTCGTGGAGAGAATAGACAAGCCCAAGGACGTGGTCCGGATCGCACTTGTTGGCAAATACACCGGCCTGAAGGACTCCTACATCTCACATTACAAGTCCTTCGAGCACTCCGGGGCCGAGGTGGGGGTCAAGGTGGAGATCGCGTGGATCGACGCACCGGAGAGTAGCAGGTCGTTCGAGGATGAGGTAAAGAGGATGCAGGAGGAGCTCTCTAAGTGCCATGGCATTCTCGTACCGGGAGGTTTCGGTACCCGGGGGAGCGAGGGGAAGATCGAGGCGATCAGGTATGCCCGGGAGAACGGGATCCCCTTCCTGGGGATCTGCCTTGGACTGCAGATGGCCGTGATAGAGTTCTGCCGCAATGTGATAGGCCTCGAGGGGGCCAACTCGACGGAATTCGACCCTGACACCACACACCCGGTGGTGGATATTCTGCCCGAACAGCTGAGGGTGACGCAGAAGGGCGGGACCATGAGGCTGGGGGCACAGAAGACCATCATAGAGAAGGGGACGATGGCCTTTGACCTCTACGGGAAGGAGGAGATCATGGAGAGACACCGGCACCGATACGAGGTCAACCCCAAGTATATCGACAGGATCCAGAAGGCTGGGCTCACGTTCAGCGGCATCTCCGAGGATGGGATCAAGATGGAGATCTCGGAGCTGAAGGGGTCCCTTTTCCACATGGGATGCCAGTTCCATCCGGAGTTCCTCTCCAGGCCACAGAGGCCGGCCCCACTGTTCAGGGGATTCACCCAGGCGGCCTTCGACTACAAATGCAAGAAGGGGTGACCCGGATTTGGATCACACCTCCAAGGAAAGGGTACTGGTCCATCTCTACCTCCGGAGGTTCGAGGAGGGCTGGGACGGGGGGGTATCACATCAGGAGATGATATCAAGGGAGTGCGGGGTGGGAAGGACCCACGTTCCAAGGGTGATCAAGCCCCTGCTGGCGGAGGATCTCATAAAGGAGGCCCTGGGAAGGGCGCCCGGGCACCTCAGGAGGATCAAGGTATATTCCCTTACCCGGGAGGGCGAGCTGAAGGCGTCCAGGATCGTGGAGGATCTGGAGTCCAGGAGGGTCGTCTGGGAGGGCCCCGCTGAAGAGAAGCTCGATGAGCCCCTCACAGACGCCCTGAGGCACATCAACGACGCGTTGGGAGGGTCTCGGTCCATCAAGATGCCGGACCTGATGAGGCTCACCGGCGGCCAGGTGTCCTGGGCGGACGTTCTGGACATTGCGGATTCAAGGGTGGAGGAGGGGGGCCTCGAGATCCCACCCGGGTGGGAGGTGCTCGAGGGGCCTGCCCGCCCCGGGACGTTCATCGGAAGGGAGGAGGAGGTCAGGGAGGTCCACTCGCTGATCGCGGGAAGCGCCCACACTATCCTATCCGGGGAAAAGGGAATGGGGAAGAGAACGCTCATCGCCCATATCGCGCAGGTCAAGGGCCTGAAGGTTATGTGGCTCAGGAGGGATCCGAATGCCAATGGCCTCTCGATCAAGGTGCGGGCCCCGGACCTGATAGCCATTTTGGAGGATGCGGGGCAGAGTATCCTCTCACGGTTGATGGATGAGGATACGGAGATCGCGGACCCGCGCGATGACACCTGGCCGGAGAAGATGAGGTCCGCCCTCCTGGTTCGGATAGTGGATGCGGAGGTTGAGAATGGATCCTACGTTCTGAAAGGGTTGGGCCGTGATGATTTCATGGGCAGGTGCGTTGGGCTGGGGATGGGGAGGGAGCTGTCCGAGGGATATCACAGGGCCTCGAAAGGGTCTCCCGGGTCCATTGCATACCTGCTCTCCCTGGACCGGTCCGAGCTGGAGGGGATCGTGAGCGGAGAGGACCCTATCTTCCATCTTATCCTGGGGATGAGGCGAATATGACCCCCACCTCATTACGGGGCCTGTCACAGAAAACGTATAAAGGGATGGGATTGTTGATAGTGTGATAACATGTCGGGTAACGTAAATTGTCCCGAGTGCGGAAAGAGCATTCAGGAAAAGAACGTCAGGAGCCATTTCCTGAGGTTTCATCCGGGCATTGACCCTTACGAGAAGTTCAAGGAGAACAGGGTGGAGAAGATCACGAGGGCGCCCAGGCCCGATATCTGGGGGTCACCTGTTGCATTCGTGTTGTTCACGATCGCCGTGGTGATACTGTTGATCTCGGGGTACTTCCTGTATCGTTCACTTGATGATGGGCCTGAAGAGATAGGGCCCAGGACGGTATTCTACACCTCCGAGGACGGTGCCATCATCAATGCGACCTGGTACGATACGGGGGAGGAGGGGTCTCCAACGGTATATCTGGTTCACGAGATCGGGCAGACCAGAGAGGTGTGGGAGGAGTTCGCAGGAAACCTCCGGAACAAGGGGTACAACGTCATGGCCATGGACCTGCGGGGACACGGAGAATCACACCTGAACGTGAAGGACCCCGATATATACTACGACTTCGAGACAATGGAGGACCAGGATTTCCTGGATATATTCTACGACCTCATAGGCGCATACAATTGGGTCCACAAAGACGATCTCGATGGGGAACCGAACACGCAGGCAGGCGAGGATGGTGCCATGGTGGGGATCGGCAAAGGCGGCCTCCTTGCGTTCCGTAAGGCCACCCGTATGTCGAGGGAGCGGATAGTGTCCGCGGTCATACTGTCGCCCGTACTGGTATGTTACGGCATGGACGTCCCGCAGGCCTTCGAGGAGTGGGGTGATGTCAGGCCGATAATGGCCTCCTGCGGATCCCTTGACCAGACCTCGCTTCTCGCTGTAGAGGAGATAGAGCGGAGGACGCCCGAGAAGGGCGTTCAGGTGGTGATCGAGGGGACGGACCGCGGCCTGGACCTGCTGGAACATTCCGATGTCAGGGAGTCGATCTATCGGGCAATTGACGACGGGTTCAGTCTCTAGATCTGACCCTGATGATCAGCGCCGTCATCAGCAGCACTCCAGCTATCAATACGCCAGGGCCGAGAGGTGAATCCTCGCCATCGTCGGTCGGCGTGTCATCGTCGGGCGTATCATCGTCGTGAGGGTCGCCACCGCTGAAGTAGAGGTTCTGGGGTGCCGAAGTTTGGACCTCGGGATCATCTGACCCATCGGTAGCATGGGCCTGCACCCTGACGGAGATTGTGATCTTCTCGTATCTGTCACCTGTTATACTATCCTCCTCAAAGGGGCCGATAGTGATGGTCCAGGTATCATCTGTTGCCTCTGTCATGTTCAGATATTCAGGCGAATCGCACATTAGCTCCGTACATGGGAACCATATCAAGACGACATCTCCCTCGGAGACCTCGGCGTCATAAAGGACGAGGGAGGTCGTGATCGTGATCGTATCGGCGAAAGTTGGCTCTGTGATGGATGGGGTAACAACGTCAATTTCAGCTATCGATACCGCGTCCGCCCCACTGGAAATGAGAAACAGTGAGATGGCCAGTACCGCTGTCAACAGCGACGAATAGATCGATATGGAGTTCATTTTAGCACCAAACCCCTGTACCTCCCGTCCCATTTTTATTCTTTCTGGTCAGGGAGCTTTAGCGATTGATTTGGGAAGGGTTAAAATATCCCCGGCCCAATCAGGACCGTTCGGGGGTCCGCTCAAAGGAGGCGTAGATATGGAAACGGATATGAGCCTTAAAATGAAGCTTGTGGAGATGCACGCCGACGTGGAGAC
>JAGLEG010000320.1 GCA_023145185.1 Thermoplasmata archaeon | reverse complement strand
GCCATCTCCCTTCAGGATGACATGGAGGTCGTGGGCGTCACAAAGACGAGACCCACGTTCGAGGCGCGAATGGCCGTAGACAAGGGATATGACCTCTACGTGATATATGAGGAGAAGATACCCGATTTCAAGAGGGCGGGGATCGAGGTAAGCGGGACCCTGAAGGACCTGCTGCCAAAGGTGGATATCGTCGTGGACTGTGCGCCGGGTAAGATGGGGATAGAGAACCTGGAGATGTACAGGAAGGCGGGGGTCAAGGCGATATTCCAGGGAGGGGAGAAGCATGACAGGATCGGGCATTCGTTCAACTCCCTGAGCAACTACTCGGATAACCTTGGTATGGATTACGTCAGAGTGGTAAGCTGCAATACAACGGGCCTTGCGAGGACCATTTTCCCCCTGGTTCGGGATATCGGGGTCGATAGGATATACGCCACCATGATACGAAGAGGTGTCGATCCCAACGATTCCAAGAAGGGGCCCGTGAACGCCATCACCCCGGTTCTGAAGGTCCCCTCCCACCACGGCCCGGACCTCAAGACGGTAATTGAGGGTGTCGAGATAGATACCCTGGCAGTCGCCGTCCCAACCACTCTTATGCACGTCCACACCATTATCGTCAAGCTGAAGAGGAATTCCACGACCGAGGAGGTGCTGGAACTCTGGAGGAACACCCCCAGGGTGAACTTCGTCAAAGGGTCCGAGGGAGTGGTCTCGTCAGCCCAGATCATGGAGATGGGCAGGGACCTGATCCGGCCCAGATCCGACCTGAACGAGATACAGGTATGGGAGGATGGGGTCCACGTGGACGGAGATCATCTGTACTACTATCAGGCCATCCATCAGGAATCTGACGTGGTCCCCGAGAATATCGACTGCATAAGGGCCATGTTCAAATTGATCGACGATAATATGGGCTCAATAGAGAAGACGAACAGGGCGCTCGGCATCAACTGAATGACGTAGGGGGGGCCAGATACACTCACCCCTTTTTCGCTACGATTATATATCATCTCTCCCATGTAACGGAGCACGGGAGACCTGGCGTTCAGGAACAGCATATAGAAAAAAGAGGATGATCTCAGATGGTACAGTATCCGGGTAATGCAAACAGGGGCGGGCTTACGGCCAAGAGGCCGGTGGTCAGAAAACCCTCGAAAGGAAGGGCGACCGCAGGCAAGAGCGGGGGCGTGAAACTGGACGACCTGCTGGGGGGCGGATTTCCCTTCAGGTCCAACATAGCGGTGCAGGGTCCTGCGTTCATCGGAAAGGATACGTTGCTGGCCCAGTTCGTGGCCGAGGGGGTTAAATTCGGAGCCCCTGCGATAGTGGTCCTCACCAATAATACGACCACACAGATGAGAAAGAAGATCGTGGAGATGGATTACAGGCTGGAAGAACACGAGAGGGCGGGCCTTGTCACATATATCGACTGCTATTCCAAGACCGTGAACCTCATGGGAAAGAACCCCTACGCCTCCTATCTCGACGGAGTCCAGAACCTCGAGGCGATCGCCGATATCATCGAGAGGTTCCAGGCGGGATACAAGGGAAAATATTTTTACCACAGGGTGGTCTTTGATTCACTCTCATCGGTCATCCGGGCACATGGGATCAACCCCACGCTCAACTTCGTTCAGGGACTCGCTTCCCGGACCAAAGCATACAACGGGATAACCCTGTACGACCTCGTTTCAGGGGTCCATGACCCCTCCCAGCTGAACGCAGTAGAGAGTTCCATGGACGGAACCTTGACCATGAAAGAGGAGGGGGGAAAGTACCTCCTCTCGGTGAGGGGACTGTCGGGGGTCAAGACGAAGGATTACCTGGAATACAGATTCGACGAGAAGGGATTGGACATTGTGGGGATCTTCTCCTACAACTACATCCAGTGATCGTTACAATATCGAGATCGCTTCAGCCGTCACTCCTCATTTGATATCTCGTCGTATCTCAATTCGTCAACGCCGCCTTTCTTGAAGATCGCGAACATGATCACCATGATACCAAGTATCACAAGGCCGATGAGGATAAGGGCCATCATTGGGATCGGGTCATCCTCCTCTTCAAGGGCGATATAGGCGAACTCTCGATTGGGATAGATGGAATCGTTCGGGCCCCCCTCTGTCATCGATAGACGATAGGATATGATCTGGCCGTCCTCCCAGTTCAGGTCCTCCAGTGCAAGCTTGTAGTTACCATAGCTCGCCTCGTCCATTAGATAGGAGTTACCATCGGAGAACACAACCCATATTGTCTGACCGGAACCGCCCGTAACTCCAAGTTCGAAACGGCCCTCGTGATCCATTAGGTCCACAAGGGAGATATTCAACACCGTTATGGCCTGAACTCCCTCTACTCTAACCTTAAGGATCCCGACATCCGACACTCCGCCCTGGCCGTCGTGTATGGTCAGCTTGATCTGAAATTCCGACCTCTTGTACCCTGCAGGAAGGGTCACGTTGATCAGAAGGCCGTCCACCGTGCAGTATTCACTGTCGGTTACGGCCACCAGATCGGACATTGGAGTATCGATATCCTCCAGAACAAAGGGGTCCTCGCCCAGATCGAACTCCACCGACCCCCCCCATTCCATATCAACAGCCCAATCATCCCCCGCGATGAACAGAGGGGGGTCATTTACGGGTGTGACCGTGATCGGAAACCGCCTCTCCTGCCTCGCCCCCGGATAGTCTACAAGGGAAACGTTCACATGTCCTTCCCCGAACCTGTTGGAGACGGGTTGGACCCTGAGGGTGTCATCCCCGATCACCGTTGAGGTCTGGATAAGTTCAGAGAATAGCTCGACCTCCCAATGGACCCGATCCCCGTCAGGATCGTGGGGAAAAAGGGATAAGAGATCTATCATGGCTACCCCGTCCTCCTCTATTACCGTGACCTCCGGCCGTTGAAATGTGGGAGCATCGTTCACCGGCTCAACCTTCACCAACACGGAATAGGTCGTATTATCCGTCCCATCGCTCAGGGTCAATATGATCAGAACCTCTCCGGACCAATCCTTTTTCGGAACGATCCTGAGCTCAGATCCAGTCAGGATAATGCTGATGTTTTCAGGATCGGGATCATTGGACCTCCACCCAAGTGGGTCTTCCTCGATATCGGACCCCCATCCCGACAGGTTCAGTAGAGCCAGGCCATCCTCCTCAAGTGATACTGACGCCGTCCCGGATATCTCCGGCGGATCGTTCACGGGGACCACCTCTACGGTCTTGTTTATCTCGAAGTACAGGCCCGATGGATCGGACACCCTGAACTTGACATAGGTCGCCCCGTACCAGTCGTACTCCAGAGTTTGGATTGTCATGATCAGGTGGCCTCCAACAACGTTCAGATACGGGCTCCGTACCACCTCGATCTCCAGGGAGGAAGGATAATCATCCGAATCCTCCACCACAGAAACGAGGTCCAGGTTTACCACGTGGTCTTCAAGGAACATGTAGGGTTCGTCATCCCCCAGATACACCGGAGGATCATTGACCTCCGTCAGGGTGACCTGAAAGAACGTCGTATCGGTCTCCCCCTGCCAGTCCTCCACCATTACCTGGAACATCCTTGAACCGGTCCTGTTCTCGATCGACCTCAGCTCCATTTCATAACCGTTGATCTTTATCTCAACGTTCGTGGTGATCTCCCGGGTCCAGCTGGTCCCGTTCCACATGGTGAAGGATAATCGGTCCCATGGGTCCGGATCGTGGAAGATCGTGGAGAGGTCCAGGATATGAGTGCCGAAATCCTCCGATAGCACCATCTGCCTGCCGGAGGTGTTGTAGGATGGCGGCTCGTTCATCATCCACGCGTCCAGGGAGAGCTTGTCGGTTCCGTTCCTGTAGCGGAGGCCGGTCTGGTCCCCACCCGGCAGATCGGTAAGCCAGGACCAACCAAGCATATGAAGGTCCATTCCCCGATCCCTTGTAAGCCTCCATGAAATATTCTCGATGAGGTCCACCTGTCCCTGCTCACCCCCAAAAAAGGGGTCGGAGGGCCATCCGATCTCCGAGAAACCGACCCTCATGCCATCTATGTGGTCAAAGGCCTTCAGGTAGTAATTATCCGGCAGGTCCGCGGGTTCTGATACTGAGGGAAGGGTGTAAGGATAGGTGGTGAACATAAGGAGGTCCATCATCGAGGAGTTGAATAGCTCAAGCACGGATAGGTCTGCCTCCCTGTTCTGGGATACCATCTCCCTGGAGAACGTGCAGAACACCTGTGTTTCCGGGGATATCTCCTTCAGCTCCCGATATATCTCCTCGTAAAGGGAGACGTACAGGTGAAAACCATTATCGGAATCGATCGTACCGTACTCCTCAAACCACCGGTTTACCTCGTTCCCTATGGAAATATAACGTGGCCTTTCCGTATTCAGAACGTCCAGAACGGCCTTTTTATAGACGTTCCTCCAGGCGGTGTTGTTGAGGGAGGGAGAGGAGATATTGGCGGGTGAGTCCAACACCAGCTGTTCGCCCTCCTCCCTGTAGAAGTTCAAATGTATCAGCGGGAACATCCCGTTACCCCTCACCAGATCCTCTACGAAGGTGTCACCCCACGGGCCCGCGAGGTCATCCGAGAGGTTGTAGAATGGAGATGGCTTTCCCCATATGGGTACGAACTGGGAGTGTGAGGAAACGTTGAGGTAGGCGGAAGTCGGGCTCTCACCATCCGCCGTTACGGGAAGGATCCCCCGATAGAAACCTATTGGTGGCAGTTCAGGATCATCTATCGGAGCAGATCTGGCCTCTTGATCTATTGCCAGGCCCGTCGGTGAGATCATCACAGCCGAGGCTGCCAACAACATGCAGAAGAATATCGCCGTGCTCCTTTTCATCAGTACCAGCCCTCCAGGTTAATTTGGTCGATGATATATATCCATTGCCCGTCGATGTGCGGCGAACCTGCGAAAAAAGAAAATGAAAGTATAACGTTGCCGCATCAATGAGAATAGCAGTACTATCGGATTTCGACGGAACGATCACTGACGTGGATTCGTCATATCAGATGCTTGAGCGATTCTCCGACAATAACTGGTCCGCCATCGAGAAGGAGGCTCTCGAGGGAAGGATCACTATCCTCGAGGCCCTCGACAGGCAGGCCAAACTCGTCTATGGGGATCCCCGGGAGATTGGGGAACACCTGGTGGAAACGGTCTCGATCCGGGAGGGATTTTTGGAGTTCTCTGATTACTGCATTGATAATGGGATCCACCTGGAGATATGTTCCGACGGCTTCGGCTTCGCCCTTGGTGTCCTCCTGAAGGAGTGGGGGCTGGAACACATACCATGGACATCCAACCCCACCTACCCTTCAAGGAGTGGAATGAGGATCGAGTTCCCCTATCACAGGGAAGGGTGTCCCATCAACGCCAACTGCAAATGCTTTCACCTCGAGCGCCTGATGGATAGGTACGAAACGGTCATATTCGTCGGAGATGGGACCACGGACGTCTGTGTTTCAAGGAAAGCGCCAATACTCTTTGCAAGGGACGAACTCGCAAACGTATGCGACAGGGAGGGCGTTCCATATCATCCATGGAAAAGTTGGACCGAGATCCTCTCCTTCGTCAGAGAAAAGGTTAATCAGCGATAAAGTTCCTATAACACCGGGGAAACGCCGTCGTTACTGAATGATATTACCGTCAGATGGCGAGAGGTGGAGATATATGAAGAGGAGGATCTCCGTTATATTCAATCCCGAGGCAGGGACCGGCAGGTTCAACATCTCAGGCGAGGACCTTGTACGGATGGTCAAGCAGGCCGGCGCTGTTCTGAACAAGGACCTCGAGGTCACCCTTCACCAGACGAAAGGGAAAGGTGACGCCAGCATCATTGCCTCAAGGGCAGTTCTCGAAGGGGCCCATGTGGTCGCCGCCTCTGGAGGGGATGGGACGATCATGGAGGTGGCAAATTCCCTTGCAGGAACCACATCATCACTGGGGATCATCCCGCTCGGCACGGGTAATGACACCCTGATGTCAATGGCCGGGCACTGCGACAGGGACAGATGTATCAGGGAGATCGTATCCGGAGAGCCCATGACAATGGACCTCGGCTCCATGAACGGCCAATATTTTGTAAATGTAGTTGGCCTGGGGCTGGACGCGGCCATCAATCACGAGACGGCAAAGAGAAGGGAGCTGGTGAAAAAGATAGGACCCACAGGGGTCTATGTGCTGTCCGCCATCAAGATCATCACCCGATACAGCCCCACGGAGGTGGATATCTCCATGGATGATGGAGGATCGAAAAAAGGGGGAGTTTACATGTTCACCGTTGGAAACGGGACGACATGCGGTGGCGGCTTCAGGCTCACTCCAAAAGCGGTCATGGATGATGGGATCCTGGATATTTCCATGGTCAGACCCATGAACCCGGTCAAGGCGTTGATGAACATACCCTACGCATACAAGGGCACTCACCTCAAACGAAAGGAGACGAGCTATCATCAGGTGAAGGAGATCATCGTGACGTCAACAGGGGGAAAGATCCCATATCATCTGGACGGGGAGGGGGGCTTCGAGAACAGGTTCGTCTTCAAGGTTGCCCCGGGAGCGCTCAGGACCGTCCATCACCTGAAAAGGATGTGAGATGTCATTATCAGATGTTTCTCTTGGTGAACGGCGGGGACCTCCTGATATCAAATGAGGCCTCCTTGCCCGAAAGGGGGAGCTTGATCGACCTGTCGTACAGCGCCGATAGGTGGGCCGCCTGCATGACCTCGACGGTTATGCGGCCCTGATCGCTCGATACCGATATGTCCTCGCCCAGGCTCAGCACGCCGATAACGTTCTTGAGGATCTTGTCATGATTGGACATCGACCCCTGATAGCCTCCCTTGTAGGTATTTGGGGGAGATCCAGGGGGGATCTCTGGTCTATCGACGCCGGAAACGTTCCATTCGGTGACCTCGTTGAGATATTTTCCACCGATCTTCACGCTCCCCTTCGTTCCCAGAACGGTTATCGAACCCTCCATATTCTTGCCGTACGTTGCCGTCGTGTAGTTCAATACACCTATGGCCCCGTTCGTGAACTCCATTCTCACGGTCCCTGTATCCTCCGTCTCGATATAGGAGTGGTCCACATTGGACAGGTATGCCTCCACCTTCTTGGGGATGCCCCCAAGCCAGAGGATGAGATCCACGAAATGGCTGCATTGTGTGAACAGCGCTCCCCCGTCCAGGTCCAGCCTGCCCCTCCAGGGCTCGTCCGTATAATAGGACCTCCTCCTGTTCCAGAAGACGTTCGACGATATGAGAAAGATCTCGCCCAGGCCTCCACTCTCCACCAGGTCCTTGAGGATCGCCACGGGAGGATTGTACCGGTTCTGCTTCACCAGGAAGTACCTCTGGCCCGTCTCCCTCTCCGTCCTTATGATCTGATCCGCCTCATCCAGGGTGAGGGCCATGGGTTTCTCCGACAGAACGTGTTTCCCGGCCCTCATGGCGGAAACGGCCATTTCAGCGTGCAGTCCCGAGGGAGTGCAGAGGTCTACCACATCCACATCCGGATCGTTCAGGACGTCCTGAAATGAGGTGTATTCCACCGCCCCTGCAGTACTGGCACCCTCCCTGGCCCTATCCGGTATGATATCGCAAACGGACTGTATCACAGCACCATCCAATTCCGACAGGAACCTCACGTGTCTCGAGCCGATGTTGCCGTATCCTATGACAGAGAAATTTACTCCAGGCATCTTCTTCACAAGGGGTGATATGAGGTTGATTACTTAAGGGATACCCTGGAGTAAACCTTCAGGAGCCTCCTGGCCTGAACGTTCACGGAGAGCTCGGACTCCACCACCATCCTTCCCTTGGCTCCCATGTGCCTTCTGACATCCTCATCCATACCCATGACAGCCCCTGCGATACACTCCGGATCGTCCTTTACGGCCAGGCCGTTGTCCCACCGGAGAAGGGACCTCATATCCGGATGGTCCAACAGAACGATGGGAAGCCCGCAGCCCATGGCCTCCCTTATCGTGATGGATGCCTTCCCCCACAGGCCGATGTCCGCAGCATTGTAGAGGCCTGAAAGCTCCTCAGGCGTCTTGAACCCCTGGAATATCACATTATCACCGGCCATCGCCTTCAGCTCATCAAGGTATTGGTCATCTCCCCTTCCCACGACCAACATCTTCACGTCCGTGGACCCCATTTTCCCGACCGCCTTGATCAGGGAGCCGATCCTCTTTGCCCTGTCGAGTCTCCCTGCGGTTATCAGAAGCAGGCCGTCTCCGATCCCCAGCTCGGATCTGACCCTCTCCCGGGCCTCCGGGTCCGGCCTGAACCGTTTATGATCTACTCCAAGTGGGATCATATCTATTTTTTTCTGCCCATAGAACTCCCTGAGAAAGGCCTCTGTTTCCTCGGAGACCGCAACGACGCCGTCCGCCTTCCCAAGGGCGTACCTTGCCCTTGGCGCCCGGAGAAACCGATACTCCTTGTCCAGGAGCCAGTTCCTGAACGTCCTCTTCTGATCGTACGTGGTGGAGTATCCGTGCTCGTCAATTATCAGCGAATAGCCCAACCTGGCCTTCGCCCTGGCGCTCTCCCTGCTCCCGTAGGCCCAGGGGATATGGGCGTGGACGACATCAGGGGATATCGACGCGAGTTCCGAGACAATATCGTCATATCTGATCAGGTCGTACAATATCTCATATCTGGTCTTCAGTCGATGGACCACGACCCCCTCCACCTCGGACACCCCTACCCCTCTCGACCTCCCACTGTGCTCTGACCCGATATCGGAGAGCATCTTCTCAACGTTATTGAACGGAAATATCCGATCGGAGGTGATCACGTGTACCTCGTGGCCCAGGGCAGCCTGCTCCCTGGCACTGTAGAACTCCTCGTAGCCGAACTCCGGCTGGAAGTATGATACAACGTGGGCGATCTTCAAACCATCACAACTCCTATCGCTTGTAGAACCTTCTTATCGACCCTATGATCAGCTTCTGCTCCTCCTCTTCAAGAAGCGGGTGCATCGGCAACGACAGTATCTCATCCACCACCCGCTCCGTTACCGGAAGGGAGATATCTCCCTCCAGATAGGGCATCTTGTGGACAGGTATTGGATAGTGGATGCCGGATGAGATCGACTCCATTGCGAGGTGCTCCTTCAAGGCGTCCCTGGATGTCGATCTGATCACGTAAAGGTAATAGGAATGGCTCGCCCAATCGGCCTCATGAGGAGTTACGATATCACCAAGTCCATCCAGCTCCTCATTGTACACCCTGGCGATCTCCCTTCTCCTCTCCACCCATTCACCTATATGTTTGAGCTGGACGGCCCCGACCGCGGCCAGTACCTCGGACAGCCTCATGTTGTATCCGGGTATTCGATGTACGTCCCGCTCTCCCTCGAACCTCCCGTGGTTCGCAAGGGCCTTCATCAGGTCGCGGTGCTCCCCGCTCCTGCAGGTTATTATTCCTCCTTCCCCTGCCACGGTGATTATCTTGGATGGGAAGAAGGAGTAACAGATGATATCACCGATAGCCCCCACATCCTTTCCACGGTAGAGCGCACCGTGCGATTGGCATGCATCCGACACGACCTTGAGGTTCCTCTCCCGGGCAAACTCGGTTATTGGATCCATATCTGCCGGGTGGCCGTACAGGTGAACAGGGAGAATTGCCCTGGTCCTGTCAGTTACTTTCTCCCTCATGTCCTCCACATCGATCGTGTAGGTCTCGGGGTCGACATCAACAAATACCGGGCGAGCTCCCAGATGATAGAATCCGTTGACCGATGCCGCGAATGTATGCGAGGGAACAAGAACCTCATCTCCCGGACCCAGTCCCAATGACGCAAATGCCAGCATCAGGGCAGATGTTCCAGAACTGCAGCTGACCGCAAATTCACTTCCGGTAATGTTACAGAAGAGCTCCTCCAGCTCCCCTGCCTTGGGCCCCTTCACGTACCAACCGCTTTCAAGGACCTCAATTACTGCCCTCTTTATCTCCTCATCAATGAACATACGGTTCAACGCAACGTTCATTTGAACCACTCCTGATCTATCTCCGAGACGTCGACGTGATCTATCCCGGCCCCAGCTGCCGATCCCGCATCTTTATCGCTATTGCCAACAAAGAGGAGGTCATCGCCCTTGATCCCTATCATGTCCATCAGCCTAATAAGACCTTCCGGGGAGGGTTTTGGCATTTTTACGCTATCCATGGTGATGACCGGACTGAAACCCAGGCCGCCGATCAGTTGGTCCACGGCCCTCTCCGTATTCATGGAAAATATGGAACACCTCAATCCCCTTTTCAACCTCCACTCCGCACAGGTGATCCCCGGCTCTACCCTACTGCTATCATCGATATGTGACAGCTCATATTCGGCCTGCAGTCCCAGCATCCTTCTTTTCAGGTCATCCCTCTCTTTCGCGTATCGGTAGGCGGACATTATGTATCCCCCCTCCACGTCGAACTCACTGCCGATCAACTCATGGAACTCACCCTTCAATCCGGCCCAGTCCACCTGGAGATCGTACAGCGTCCCATCCAGGTCGAAGATGACCATCTCCCTTTCCATGAGCATCTCCCTTGCATCCTTTCCTACCATCGGATCCACACCATTTGCGACGCAGGGTCCAAGGGGCATCCTGTAACCCGTTCCCACAGGGACCACCTGCATGGGGTGTATCAATATCTTCACATTTTAACCTATTATATGTTTGAGGGGGCAACACCTGGGAAAACCATTTATTGTTATTGTGTTCTGGACCCTTTATGGGCAACCTGCTTCTGAGCGGTGACATCCTCTATCCCGAGGGCCTGAGGGATGGGTGGATACACATAGAAAAAGGGTTGATCCAAGCGGTCTCGGAAGGTGAAAGGCCAGAATTTGAAGGGGATTGCCGTCATATCGAGGGTGTCATCATCCCCGGCCTCATCGACCTTCACACCCACATGGGCGATCATCTTGCCAGGGGAGCGGTTCCGCCAACCCTTGAAGAGGCCGTATTCCCGGGAGGTTACAAGCATAGAAAGTTGGAACAGGCAACTTACGAGGATATCGTGGATTCCATATCCAACTCGATCATGGAGCTTCAGCCGGGCGTGACGGAGGCATTGGATTTTCGGGAGGGTGGAAAGGTGGGGATGAACGCTCTGCGAGAGGCCACCACGAAACACGATATGCGCGTTATCGGACTTGGTAGGCCCGCCCGGGGGGAAGACATCACCGATCTCCTTGAGCTCTCCGATGGCCTTGGGATCCCGTCGATCACGAATGATCTTGATGATATCAGGGAACTGGCCCGCGGAGATGATAAGATCTTCGCGGTCCACGCATCGGAGGGCTTCAGGGATGATATTGATCTGATCACCAGGCTCGAACCTGACCTGGTGATACACATGATCAAAGGAACGAGAGAGGATTGGAACGCACTTTCTCGGGAGTCCATTCCCGTGGCGGTGTGCCCCAGGTCGAACCTGGCATTCGGCCTGGATGTGCCGCTTGATGATATGCTTGATGAGGGGTTGAGATTGGGACTTGGAACGGATAACTCCATGACCTCTGTTCAGGATATCTTCTCCGAGATGAAATGTGCCTGGAACCTCCTTCACAGGAGCGGCGACCGTGGATCTGACCCCGCAAGGGAGGTGTTCGAGATGGCGGCAGGATCATTTATCGGCGGATCCCGCCTCGAGGAGATGATCTCATCGACCACCAGATGGTGGGAGGGAGGTTGGCCCGATCCGGGCGATGCTCCACTGTTATCCGTGGTTAGAAGGCCTGATGATGATAAATGGAAACAAGACCCCTTTTCCCATATCGTCAGGTGCATCGGCCAGGAGGATCTACTCTTCACCGGTCCGGGTTGGACCCAAGGGGTTTAGACTTGGGGTGGTCAAGATCTCTTTCCCCGCTTATCTCAAAACCATTTAATATCTATCTACGTATTGGTCACCTGTCCTTTGAGGATGTGTAATCATGAACGTTTCCGAGATAATGGTCAAGGATCCAATAACCTCTGAACTCCCCACGACAAGACAGGATGTGCTCGCCAGGCTCGTGAAGGCAAAAAGGACAGGGATGCCCGTTGTGGACGGAGAGGGTAAGGTGCAGGGGATCATTACTAGGAAGGACCTTTTCCAGAACCCGGGCGAGGAGCAGATCGCAGTTATCATGGAGTGGAACGTGCCCACGATATCCCCAACATCGCCTGTTGAGAAGGCGGCAAATATCATGTGGAGCCAGAATGTGAGAAGGCTGCCCGTCGTCAAGAAAGGTGTATTGGTGGGCCTGGTCACACCTTCGGACATGCTCAGCGTTATTGAGAAAAAAAAGATGAAAACCCCCGTTGAGGAGTTCCTCAGGGACCAACCGGTTTGCATATACCATAATACCCCCATCAGGGTTGCGGCGACCATGATGAACCTCTCCAAGGTTTACGCAATGGCGGTTCTGGACGAGGAGGGAAAGCTCTGCGGTATATTAACGGACAGGGACCTCTTCAATGTGGAGAGGCTGGAGGAGAAGATCTCCCTGACCACACTTGGGATCTCTCCGGATGAGGACGCATGGACGTGGGAAGGCCTTAGAAACGTCATGAACCTCTATTACCAGGAGGCCAAGATAGAGCTCCCTACAGATCCGGTGAAGGACCTCATGTCCAAAAAACCGATCACCATATACAAACGGGCACCTGTATACGAGGCGGCAAAACTTCTGAGGCTGAAGGATTTTGACCAGCTGCCCGTTATGGGCACAGATGATAGACTCTTTGGTTTGATCAACGATATAGACCTGATGAGTGCGATAATGTGATAGTGAACACGATGGGGTGATTAGTGGTGAGTGAAGAGGCGCGGCTTCCGCTTGATTCTAAAAGCATCAAAGGGCTCAGGACTGGGATCATTGGCAATATCGTCAATTTCCATGGTGTCGTGGGATCCACGAACGAGCTGGCAAAGGAGATAGCCCTTTCTGGAGGAGAGGAAGGTACGGTCGTTGTATCCAACAAACAGACAAAGGGAGTGGGAAGATCGGGACTGAAATGGGAATCTTCAGAGGGGGGCCTTTATCTCTCCGTCGTCTTGAGGCCAAATGTGGGACGAGAGGAACTTTCGACCCTGCCCCTGATCTACAGCTTGGCGATATCCAAGGCGATATCCACAACCTATCTCATCGAGACATCGGTGAAATGGCCAAATGACGTGCTTGTTGATGGGAAGAAGGTTGCCGGTGTCCTCACACAGACCAGTGGAAAGGGTGACAAAGTGGACTACGTGATCATCGGCATCGGCATAAACGTCAACAACCCCGTAAATAAGCTCTCACATGACATAAGGAGGAAGTCCATAAGCCTCTCCGAAGCTGCCGGATCGGATCTGGATCGGGGGGAGCTGTTGAGGAACCTTCTGGCATTTATGGACCTTCATTATCATGGTTTCCTTCAGGGGGCAGGCCCACAGCTGCTGGAGGAGTGGTCCGACCGATGCGAGACCATCGGGAGGAATGTCAGGATAGAGATGATAGATGACACCATCAGGGGATCGGCCCTTGGGATAGATGAAACGGGGGCGATCATGGTAAAACAGGGCCTTGATATGATCAGGATCACCTCCGATGATTGCGTTCATCTACGGTGAAGAAAGATGATGGACCATTATACCTCATCAATTGATCTTTTATTTTTATGCTTAGATAATGATTATAAAAAAAAAAGATACACTGAATGTTAAGCTAAGATCAAGTTGGGCTTTTACACATTCAGACCTTGGAAAGATCCAAAGATCTTTCCGGTTTTTTTATTTTAGTTTAGATCCCAACTTTGACAGATCAAATAGGATATGGGCCTCTCAATGTTGGGAGAAGCCTCACTTTGACACTAATAAATACTCATATGTCAAAGTTAGGTTAGATCATGGTTAAAAACAAAAAAAATGCTTATTATGAATGTTAGGTTGAGATGTTGGTCATCTCTTAAACATTCAAATCTTTGACGAATTAACAATTTGTCAGGTGGTATGAAAACTTGAACAGTAATCAAAAATATAGTTTTCATAGCCCCGAACAATTGATAAAGACCACACAGCCAATTGTTCTGGGTTTTTATTTAGGTTTGAACATTGCTTAGCTTTTAAATAAAAAAAGGGGCCCAAAAAGGGCCCCGTCATATCACTCTATCCAACTGCCTACTCTGTAGGTGGTAGATAGGTTGGAGGTGCCTCACCTGCTGGCGGAACCTGTCCCGGCATGGTTCCAGGCTGTTCCGGCATAGTGGCCGACTGTGGGACCTCAGGTGCCGGTGCCATCGGAGGTTCTGGACCTGCCATATCGGCCGGCTCAGGGGGCATTGCGGGTTCGGGAGGCATATAAGGGTCTACAGGGTCAACCGGGGCTGGGGCATACTGTGGTTCCACACCAATGGGTTGTTCCATAGGTTGTTCCGGCATTGGCTGTTCAGGCATCGGTTGTTCCGGTGCCGGGAGAGCGGCATATCCCGCTCCCTGGTCCCCGGAGGGGAGCGCATTCCCCGCCATCTGCATGGCAGGTGCTCCAGAAAGCAGTGCCTCTATCTTCGCCTGCGTTTCAAGAGCCTCCTGCTGCTGCTTTGCAATAAACTCCTCGTGGGCCTTCTCCTCCCTCTCGGCTATGTCCGCCATCGGGTCCTTCCTTGTCGCGAAGAAGAAGATGATCAGTATCACCAGCAGCCCTATGATGACCAGGAACAGTACAAGACCGTACTGCTGGAAAAATCCTTCTTCCTCCGGCTCTGTTTCAAGATATGGGTCGACCGTACCGGGCACGTGAACGTATATCTCCATTTCGTAGGATTTCTTGACCCCGCCCTCATCCTCCACGCTCAGGGTGACCGTGTAGTTTCCGGTCCGCGCGTATTTATGTTCGATATTCAGTCCGGCATTGGTTATTGGATCCACACCAATCTCACCGAAGTCCCAGGTGTATACCAGGTTCTCCGTGGATGAGGGGATAAGCTCATCCGGGTCCGTAGATTTCACGCCTTCAAAGGTAACGGTGCCATTTTTAACAGGCGGATCGGGCTTGATCGAGGGCGGTGTCATCTCATCGTTGATATTTGATACCACCAGCTTGATAGTCTGTGTATATTTTGCGCCTGCGGCATCCATGATGGTAATGTTGAAGAGTGTTGTCCCCACCATGTAATTCGTCAGATATACCTCCAATCTACCAGCCCTGTCCTCAAACACGTAGCCGTTCTCCACGAAGTAGTGGTCGGGTAAGATATCCTTGATGGTCGTGAAAAAGGTGTGCGAATCGGCACCATATGTCTCATCGGGGTCAGATTTCACCACGTGGATCTTGATGTCCCCTCCCTGGGTTCCCTCGGCAAGGGTGGGTACGCCCTCCTTGGCTGGATAGGTTTTACCGTCAATGATCACATCATCTATCCTGGGAGCGTCATTCACCGGATTTACCGTGACGTTGATCCTTATCGTCGGCCAATCATCCAGATGGACCTTCGGGTCCTCCGCCCTGATGATCAGGTAATCCTCCCCATTCCAGTCTTCATCCGGGATAAGGGTCAAATTGCTCGTTGCAGTGTCGATCTGGGCCGAAATGTAATTGGACTTGACCACCGAGAACGTGAGATCATCGTTATCCCGGTCCCAGAAACTGGAGATGAGGTCCACCAATCCTGTCTCGGGCGTATCCTCATCGAGTGTTACGTCGAAGTATTTTACCAGTGAGACAGGAACAAAGTTCTTGATATGGAAGATCCTTTCCGCGGGCACTCCCCTGTCTATCCCATCAGATGGAATGACAAGGACCTTTATTCTATCGTCTTCCACCGTCTGATCTGCACCGAGGGTGAAGTTATTCGGTCCCGCCTTGATGAGCTCCCACACTGGCCCCAACTCTGTTTCCACTTCCTTGTACCATTCGACGATGTAGGTTATCTCATCCACAGGCTCGATATCCACATCAACAGAATAGTTCAGGATCGTAATGGTGATGTCCTCAAGAGATGAGGCAGGTACCGGGTCCACAAGAATTATGGGCGTTGTTGGCGCTGTGTTAATGGTCTCGAAATGGAAGGTTGTAACTGCAGATTTACCCCAGGGGTCCACGGCCTCTATGTAAACGTTGTGGATTATGTGGAACTTCAGGTTCTTCACAAAGGTGTAGGACGGATTGCGAACAAACGCGTCCACGATCATGTCGCTCTCCTCCCATGAGCCCTCAAATACCTTGACATTGTACATTACCGTATCCATATTATCATCCGTTGTCGCATTCCAACTGATCATGGGCCTCTTCTGATGTGTCTGCTCTGGAAGGCTGACCACGGGCGTGGGAAAGATCGGAGGATAGTTAAATGGCATCTCGAACACCTGAACGTGGTTTGAATTCAGGGTAATGGGTCCTGTCCACTGGGGGACAAAACCTGGTTTAAATGCCGATATATTGATCGGGTTCGCATTGTACAAGGTGCTCTTATTCAGGGAATTTTCCATGACGGTGGTCCCCCATATCCAACCGGTTTCCGCGGTCTTCTGGGTGAAGATCACCCCGGACACGTCGTAGATGTTCACCTCAACGTTCTTTATCGGTAAAAGCGTCCCGTTATCGATGATGCTCACGTACACGAACCAGTAGAGTTCCACCATGGAATCATCATCCACAAAATCGATCTTGTTGGTGGGTATCGTGACATTGTAGCCTTTCAGAATGGCGCCTGCATCCAGGGTGAGATCGTTCACATTATCTGCGAACGAGGTGTTCTTGGCCATTACCACGCTGTTCCTGCAGTCCAATGCGATCTCGTTGAACTGGAAATCACTATTTGAGATCTCCGTACTGTTGGTTCCCGTGATCCGCAGGGCAACATCATTGTCGTGGTACTTCTCCTTGGACAGGATTACCCGATCCATTCTGGAAAGTACCAGGCCCACCAGGTTGTCGCGGAATACATTTCCCTCTCCGGATATATCGATATGGTCCCCAAACACTCCCCTTTTGGAGTTGTTGAAGGTGTTGTATTCTATCGAGATACCGGACCAATTGGCAGCAAGGAGGCCTCCCATTGGGTTCTCGTACATCTCATTATTTGTGAACATTGACTCATCGGGAGTTGCATTCAGGTAAACACCATACCTGCCATTATGATGTATGGTTGAGCCGTTATAGGTGCCGCCGCTTGCAGCTGCCTGGACCATTACACCATCGATCGCGTTGTAGGCCACATCCGTATTATCCATGGACACAGCCGAACCGTGTGACTCAACACCCCACATGCCATTATCCCTTACTTCGCTGTGAGAGAGGGTCACACTCGAGGAC
Source organism: Thermoplasmata archaeon (assembly GCA_023145185.1). Classification (GTDB taxonomy): domain Archaea; phylum Thermoplasmatota; class Penumbrarchaeia; order Penumbrarchaeales; family Penumbrarchaeaceae; genus JAGLEG01. The sequence continues at coordinate 3,102 of JAGLEG010000320.1, read as the reverse complement.
CGGGCATTGATACCGCTTATATTGTTCCCATTGACCTCCGAGTCGGAGAGCGTAACACTTGAACCGGAAATATCCAAACCATTCTCATCGTTCCCGTTAAACTCGCACCCGGAAAGCGAGCCTGAAAATGCTCCGCTGGGTGCAAATCCAGACCCCTCATTATCGTTGAATTCAGTGCCGGAGATCGAAACGGAGTTAAGGGTAAGGCCATCACCCCTGTTCTCATTCAACCTTGAATTCGAAATGGTGGTCAAATAGTTCGTACCGGATGAGTAGAAACTGGTGGATGAATTATGAACATACAGGTCATTATAGGAATTGGTGCCATAGGTGTAATAGAGACTCACGCCATGGTTACCGGTATTGTAGATCTCTCCCCCATCGAGGTTGACCGTGGAATACCATTCCTGATACAGTCCATAGCTGGTCGTGTTGTAGATCTTCAGATCTTTTATCGCAGCTCGAGAATAATAGAGGTCCAGGCCATCGTACCTGACATCATGGATCGTGACATTATCAAGATAGGCAGTGGTGGTACCATACCTGTTGTTCTGATAACAGTAGATCCCATCCGAACCTGTATCATATATCTCAACATTCTTCAGATCGAACTGATATGAATAATATCCGTAGATACCATTGCTACTCGTATCCCATATCTTCAGACCATCGCATTTGAGATAAGCATAGTAATTACGGATGCCGTAGCTTCCTGTATCCGTAATAGAGATATTCTTCCCGACCAAATGGCCCCGGTTATTGTAAATCCCGTAGCTACCTGTGTCAATTACCCGTACTTCCTCCGCATATAGGTACCCATAATTGTTGTATATCCCATAACTCCTTGCCTGGGTGATATCCACATTGTACAGCGTGGCGGTGTTCGCTGATCCTCTTAGGTATAAACCATAATTATATGGGCTTTGGATCGTGGAATTTCCCACATAAGCATCACCGCTTCCCGAGAATTCAAGACCATAATATGAAGCCCGTATGTCGCAGTTCTCGATATCCGCATATCCCTCAATGTCAAAATACCAATACGATCCGGAGTTAATCGTAAGATTGCAGTTGATCAGATTGAGAACTCCTCCACCATATACTCGGATATTTGTGTAGGAATACATCCTCAGATCGGATCCCTGAATGTTCAGCGTACCACGCACGTAGATCGACCCTGTCTGATACCATTCCACTTCACTGTAAGTAACCGTTGTTCCCGCGTTGACCGTGAAGCCTCCGTGGCTAACCCAATCGACGTCTTCATCACCCTGGGGGGCCTCCGCTCCTACGGGCAAGATCATAGAAAATGCTCCGGTTAGGAGAAAGATTACTGACAGTACTACCAATATACTATTTCGGGCTTTCATGTGTCCCACCTGTCTCTATTAGGATATCCAGCAACCTACGTGAGAATCTGGATTATTCAGCTGCTAGCCCCAAAGTATCACGTTTTTACCATATCTAATTTTCCATCCAGCGCGGGACGTCATTTCACGCTGAGCGGGCTGTCCAGCACCGAGAATATCACGGTACAGAGGCAAATATCCTGCAAGAACCGGCTGGGGCATTTCAAGCGGTAGTGCGGTAGTTCACCGCAGATTGAAGCTGATATTTGCGCTCAGAACGAAAGCTCGCCTACCTCCGCCTCCACCGCTTTCAAGATCTTGCCAGATTCTATCAGCTCGTACACCTTGAGGATATCCGGGTGGAGCGGCCTGTCCTCCTCCATGAAGGGGACCACCTCCCTGATGAGATCGTAGGCCACCCTGGTCCCTTTGCCCGGGTTCAATGGCTTGTGGAAATCCAGGGCCTGTGCAGATGCCAGCATCTCTATCGCCAGGGTGCCAATGACATTCTTGTGTATCTCCTTGAGGTGCCTTATCCCGACCGGGGCCATAGATACGTGGTCCTCCTGGTCCGCCGAGACCGATATCGAATCCACGGATGCCGGATGTGCCAGAACCTTGTTCTCAGACACCATGACGGCCGCGGTATACTGGGCCACCATCAGTCCAGAGTCCATACCCGCATCCTTTGTCAGAAAAGCAGGGAGGCCGGATAGAACGGGGTTGAGGAGCCTGTTCGTATGTCTCTCGGACAGGCTACAGATCTCCGACATCCCGATCTTCATCAGGTCGACGGCTATGCCGATCGGCTGCCCATGGAAGTTGCCCGCACCGATATGGTCCATATCATCCGGGAAGAATATGGGGTTGTCCACTACGGAATTTAACTCTATCTCAATGGTCTTTCGAGTATAATGCCAGACATCGATAGATGGCCCCAACACCTGGGGCGTACATCTCATGGAATATCCATCCTGGACCTTGCCGGAGGGGGTCTTCAGGATCTCCGAACCCTGCAGCAGCGTCAACAGGTGGTTGGCCACCTTGCCCTGTCCATCGTGGGGGCGCAGAGCATGCACTCTGGGATCGAAGGGTTTAAGGACCGTATGAAGTGCATCAAGGGCCATGGCGGATGAGATCACGGCGGCTTTTATCAACTTCCTCGCGTCCTCGAGAAGTAGGCACATCTGCCCCACCATGACCTGGGTTCCGTTTATCAACGCGAGGCCCTCCTTGAATGTGGGTTCAAGAGGGACCATTCCTGCCCTCTTCAGGCCCTCCATCGCCTTCATCCTATCGCCTTTATATCTGACCTCTCCCTCGCCAAGAAGGGTTTCAGCTATCTGTGAGAGCGGACTGAGATCGCCCGAGCATCCCACAGAGCCTTTCTCGTAGACCACCGGGATAACGCCATTGTTGATCATATCGATATACATCTGGGCGGTGGATAGCCTCAGGCCCGAGTGTCCCTTTGTCCAGACGTTCGCCCGACAGGACATGGCCGCCCTCACCTCCTCCTGCGGAAGCTCGTCCCCGATCGACGCACTGTGGGAGAAGATGATCTTCTTCTGGAGCTCAAGCCCCTTTTCGGGTGTTAACAACACGGAGGCGAGCTCGCCTATCCCCGTTGTTACGCCATAGATCTTCTCCCCCTCTTCCACCAATTTAGATACCATCGCCTGGCATCTGTTTATCCTATCCTTTGCGTCCTGACCAAAGACCAGTTTGTTCCCGTTCCTGGCGATGTTCACGA
>JAGLEG010000032.1 GCA_023145185.1 Thermoplasmata archaeon | reverse complement strand
CCATCAGATTCCATTTCACGAGGGACAATGTGACCTGGATCGAGTTCAGGAACATCTCCCAGAAGAACCCCTCTAACCAGTACTCTGCAAAATTCAAAACGTTGGATTTCGAGGATGGGCCCATATGGTTCATGGCCAATTCCACCACGGAGTTCGGCCTCCACGGCCAGGACCGGAATCTGGCAGCCGTGTTCATAGATAACCACTACCGCCCTATGGTACAGCTGCAGTATCCCATGATGAACACGACGATCAATGGCACTGTGAGGGTCCTGATAAACGTGACCGATAGGGACGATGACGTGGTCAAGCCGCCGATCCTCATGGTATCTTCTGACCTCGATGGGGTCGACTGGGACCTCGCAGGTAATTTCTCGGGCCCGATCGAGAACGATACGTACTATCTGGACTGGGACACCACCACTTTTGAGAACGGGGATTACTACATGCAGGCCCTGGCGGAAGATGAGACCTACCTCGACGGCGTGGATACGTATAACCTGACCGTGACTATACACAACCCATATACTCCACTGGTCGAGGTGATCGATATTACGGAGGGCCAGTCGATAACGGGCCCGTTCGTCATCAGGGCCACGCTGTGGGACAGGGACGGGAACTACAACTCCAGCGGCCTCCATTTCTACCACAGGCCCAAGGGAGGGGCAGAATGGACCGAGATAGAGGGTCCATTTTTCACCAGGGACCTGGGGCGTATCACCTGGGATACGAGATCTGTGGTCAACGGGTACTACAGCCTGAAGGCCGATCTCGTTGATGAGGATGGACTCATCGGCTCTTATGTGATCGATGAGGTATACGTGAACAACTTCTATGCGCCGAAGATCGAGTTCAGGCTGGAGTCCATGGAGGACGTCATATCTGGCGTCAACCGCATAGATTTCGTGATAATGGATGACGAGCCCATTCAGGATGGGAACATCAAGGTGGAGGTGCGTTCGAGCGATGCCTGGCTGGAGATAGATGGTGTCGTGAGGGACTCCGTGGGGGGAGATTTCATCCCCTGGGCGGAGCTCAGCTTCCACGTTGAATGGGATACGTCGGAGAAGGATGAGAGCTCCATGGACCGCTTTCCTGATGGCCCTGGCTACATAATCAGGGTCTCTGTGAAGGACAAGGATGACTGGACGGAGTCCATGGAGACGAACACCTCGTTCATAGTGAAGAACAGGGAAACAGACGATGTCGGTACCAGCACCTCCGCATCCACCCTGGAACCCTGGATGTTCTTCGCAGGGGGCCTGATACTATTCTTCCTGATCGTAATAATATTGCTCATGATATTCCTCAAACCGGCGAAAAAGGAGAAACTGGAGGAGGAGCCCATCCCGGATATTGAGAGGGAGGTGGGTCCACCGGAGGAGGCCCGGCAGGAGCCGATCGCCGAGGCTCCGCCCCTCCAGGAGGATATGTATTCATCAACCGGTTGGGCCAGCGCTCCCACCGTTGAGGCATCCCTATCCAGCATCGGGTCCGCTGGCCCCGCCTCGGACCCGTTCGAGGGTTTCTATCAGGAGGATGAGCACGCCGGGGATGATCTGTATATGGATGGACCACCAAGGCTCGTGGGCGAGAAACCAAGGGAGACCATGGCGGCCCCATCCACTATCGGTGAGATACCGCTGTGGGAGGAGGAGGTGGAGGTGAACCTTCCCGAAGGCGTCATGCCCACGTCCAGAGAGCGTCCCAGAAAGAAGCCGAAGGTGAAGAAGCCGAAGAAGAAGGTCCCTCCGAAAAAAGAGAAGGTAGAGGAGACCTGGGACTCCGTTGAGGATTGGGATGGTGCCGAGGAACCCGAGGAGGACCTGAGCGAGTGGGAGGATTCGGAGGAGGAAGAAGAAGCCCTGGTGATAGAGTGCAGCTGCGGCGCGGAGATAGATTTCCCACCCGACTTCAAGGGGGGAAAGTTCCGCTGCCCCGAGTGCGGCAAGAAGGGCAAGATCAAATTAGATTGATACTGGATCTACTGAAAGACCTGGGGATCTGCCCAATCATTTAGTACCAGTAGCCGGATACTTTCGAGTGTGGACAGGAGGGAATTGATGAAAGGGAAAGCGCTCTTGCTTGTCATGGTTCTCGCTGCGATGTCAATGGGCTTGACCGTGGGTGCGGATGGAGATCTGCCGGGGCGTACGGTCACAGAACTGACATTGGTTTCCCCAGTTATATCCGAGGATCTGAGAGGTAATGTGACGATATCGGTCCTGCCGGATGGTGTCCTGGAGACGGCAGCCATTCGGACGTCCGTTGATGGCTCCGGGGGGACCAAGCTTGGCCCGATGACATTCTCGGACCCCTACTGGACCTTCGACCTGGACACAACGGCCTATGAGAATGGGGATCTGTATATCAGAGCGGAGGGGACC
>JAGLEG010000319.1 GCA_023145185.1 Thermoplasmata archaeon | reverse complement strand
TGGGAGAAGCCTAACTTTGGGACTCATAAATAATTATATGTAAAAGTTAGGCTAGATGGTTTCAAGCTCGAAAACGGTGGATTTCAGGACCAGGTCCCCCACCATTCCGTACAGCGTCATGGTGACGGTCCCGGGAGTTGTTGTACTGTCTATCAGATATTCAGGAGTATCTCCGAATACATATGCGTCACCATCAGATTCAACGATACCCTCTCCCGTGGCCATGTCCGTGAATATATCTGTCCAGAGGGAGGAGTGATCTGTCGTTATGGAGAGGCTGATATCCGACCTGTCTGTGATCACGTTGCTAATATCCCTCGATCCCATGGGATAGTATGTGGTCTGCTCGGAGAGAAGAGTGGTCTTGATCATGTAGGACCCGGTTCCGGAATCGCTTCTGGTCTCCCCTTCCAGTGTTATCAGCATAACGTATATCGTGGTCTCCTCCGTGTTGGGGTCCCTGTTTATCACCAGATTGGGCTGTCCCTTGAGGACGGGAATTCCAGACTGGTCCCTGATAATGGCACCAGCTTCAAGCGTGATGATCTGCTCCTCCACGTAGGTGTTGGATGATGTGTAGACCACGTTTCCCCTGCTCTGGGCGTATATGATGGGGGTGGCTGGAGCAGTTACGTCAGAAACTTCTAAAAGACCGTCATCCAAGCGCATGTCCAAAGAGCCCGTGCACCTCCCGAAGCCGAACATGGGCCCGCCGTTGGAGCCCAGCGTCATCTTTGTTGTAAGAGAAGTTCCCGGGACCCCGGAGACCGCGAGGGTATCAACTCCCGACTTGAGGTCCATGTACGAGTCCATAACGCTGTTCAACGTCTGGGCCTCGATGTCCTTGCCCCAGGCGGGAAGGTACGTGGTGAAGACCATTCCCATCAGTGAGATCATGATACCAGCTATCAGGACAAGCGACACGACATTCGAAACGCCTGTGTTATCCGATCTGATATTCCGACTTCTTCTGTATATCAATATCTCACCTCCATCTCACCTATCTGGGCGCCGAAAGACGTCAAGGTCTTCAACTCAATCTCAACGTACTGGTCTGGATCGTTCCAGTCAAGTGGGTCCGTTATGTCGTAATCGACCCCCTCGGTCAAACCCGCCTCGACCATCTTGGTCCTGTAGAACAGGGACCAGGCCTCCTCGCCGTCCCCGTTGATGCGTATCAATATCTCCTCATTTGCATCCATATCGTGGTTTATGCTGGAATACCCGTCCATGGTCACAAGGAGCGGAATGGACTCGAATCCGGAGATCACCTGCCCGCTGCTGGTCAGGCCGTAGAGCTCCATATCGATCCCCCAGTCCCCCTCGAAGGAGGATAATGAGAGACCGGGGTAGGAGGTCATCGTAGTGCCCTGATATTCGTTGAGGATAATTGCCCCTCCTTGAAAGCGGTACTGCTGGTCGTGGAAGTAGTAGTTGCTGGTCTCGTAGCTGATGCACCCCTTGACGGAGTTGAGTTCGGTCTCGGTGCCCGAAATGGTGTCTCTGAGCAAGATCGACACGGAGAAATGTTCATTGGTGGGATCGATGGTGAGCGTGCCGCTGGCCCTGGATACGGCCAGATATGGGTTACCATACGTTCCCAGCGATACACGGGTGATTATGGTAGCGCTTGTATCCTCACTTTCGAGAAGGGAGTACATCGACGTCCTGAGACGTATTAAGGAGTCCTGAATGGATGCGACGTGGGTCATCTCATCGTCCTTTCCCACCACCTCGCCGTAATCCATGAGCATGGAGCCACCGAAGGAGAGGGCGATGGACATAAGAAGTACGGTGGTGACTATTACCGCATCTCCCCTGTCGTTGTCCAATATCGTCCTCGTATTCATGCCCCCTTCGCAATAACCTTACCCGTTCTTATATACTTTCTCATGAGGACAGTAACGGCCATGATGCTCACCGCCCCAATGAGGGCCCAGAAAATCGAGCCCAAGCCGTTTTCATTGACAGAGTCATTGGATGTGATCCGGGTCTCCTGTGAGTGATCGGAGGTGATGGACGTCTCTTTCAACTCCTCCTCAACTATCGGCGCACCCAGTAATGGCGGTTCCTCATCGTCATTGAAGGTCGTCGGTTCGAATGCTAGGTCGTATGAAGTATCGATACCATCGTCAAGGCTTCTGGATTGCTCCAGAGAGTTTCCGAACACAATTATATCGTCCACGTAGAATCCCCTGGGAGCATCTCCATCCTCGAAATGGTCGGAATCAACGTTATTGGTTACGACCCTGAACCGAAGGATGATGGAGTGGCCTATGAATCCATCAAGGTCTGTCTGCAGTCTGGTCAAGGTGTATGAATTCACCCAACCATGGGAATCTCCAAGGCCCGTGTAGGCCTTCTTGTCGAGTATACCATCATCAATATCGTCACCGCTACCGCTGACCCCCCATGATGCCCTTACGCCCAGGCTGAGGGTGTGCCAGGATAGTCCGTTGTCCTTGCTGACCTCCACCCTGAAGCCATCTGGAGGTCTTCCTGCTTCCATATCGAAATTAAATTTGAAGTAGGCGCTCAGCCGTGCGGTCTGAGAGTTGGTAAGGTCGATCGGCCTGGTGTAGAGCGAGGTGTCAACCCCGTCGTTGAAGTCCCCACCCTTATCCTTGAGGTTGCCAGAAAACCAAGCTTTCGTACCGCTGTGGGTAGTACCGGCAGCGATCGAACCGGTTATCATCTGCCACATATCATCGGTACTGGTTGTTACTGCGTCCTCGTTTATCCTGGTGACCCTCATCTTGATATCGTCCATGTACCAACCGAAGCCTGTGCCGCCACCGTACTGTATGTAGCTGAAGTTGAGCTTCACCTCGGACCTGTAATCTTTGGGTATATAGTCGAGGATGTCGAAGTCAACGTATTCCCATTCGAACGTTCCCTCCCCGCTAATGCCGTTCCAGCACCAGAGTATACGGTTGCCGAAGGAGTCGTACCTGTCCACTCCCAGGTAGAGGTTTCCTGTGTAGAAACCTGACGTGGGGATAACGACCTTCCAGTCCCAGTCCGTGATAGCGTCGCCAAGTGGTCCGGAATCAACGGTTGGGTCCTTGTAGCCGACCAGAAGGAATCCGCCGTTGGTCCCATCAACCATGAAATACTTGTTCCAGAACGATATGGATGCTTTTTCTGCAGAGGATAGATCGAATGTCTGCGTGACAGCCCACTTGTCCTCGTTTGGTTCTGGATCCGCCCTGGTATCTTCACCGCCCCTTGTCTGATTGGTGGGAACTGCGATGAGCTTTCCTATCTTATCGAAAATATCGGCAAGGTCATCTGGGTCTGGAGCGTAGAAATATTCAGCCTCGGATGTATTGGATATCCTCCAGAGATTGTATTCGGTGGTCCCGGATTCCAGTGAACTGGGACCTACGTAGACCGCGAAAGCATCCTGGTTACCGTTTCCAGCGTAGCCAATGGTCTGGGGTGAGTCGGGAGGGTCATAATGTTCAAGACCAAGTCCAATTGTATATATCGGAACATCCGAACTTAGAAGTCCCATTCTATTTCCTTTGAAGGAAGCCCCGCCAGCGGTCTGCCATCTACCCGGAATAGGGTCGTTGAACGGAACCACATACTTTCCAACGTGTTGATTGTATTTGACGATCGGATATCCACTTTCGGGTTGCATATCATGCCAGGGAGCCCAATCAGTGCTTGCCGCCTCGAGTTTGCTTGCCTGAAAACCCGAATGATCATTGGACCTGTAGTCGGCCCCGTCGGAAAGGGCAACAACCACCTTGAGATGATCAGGATAGGCTCCTTCAGCCGCTTTTACGCTTGTATATGCGCTTCCGATACCATCCCAGATGGAAGTCATCTGCCCCTGTGATATGGAATCTATTGCATTGTACACACTATTCCTTCCCGCTCCGGTCAAACTGGTCACAGGAAGGACCTGAACGACGTTGGCTCCTCCGAACTTCCATATGCATACTGCTGAGTTCTCACTCAATCCGGAGACAAAACCCTTTGCGGCCACCTTTGCCACCTCAAGCCATGTATCGCCATCGATATTGGTTCTTTCTGTCATGGACCTGGAGTTATCAATGATCATGCCCAGGACAATGTCTGAGGTTGTCCCAGAAGCGCCTTTGCTCTCCTTAAGATAGAACGAGTATGGCGAGCTGTGGTATTGGTCTCTGGTCCAATTACCACCATGGGAGATGGTCTCGTCCCATTCATCTACGATATTGGTGTCAAGGGGGGTGCCGTATTCATCCAGATAGTCGATGGGGGATTCGCCGTTGATGTACATCACCGTGGATTCATGCTCCCAGTTATCGGAGTCCATCTCAAGGTCATCCCAGAAGAAATATACCCTCCTGGTCTCAGAGATAACGTTGTTGAAAACGTCGAACACCTCGTCATGCTCATCGTGCTTGTCAAGAGTGATCTCAAGGGTTCTTACACCCGCGTAAAGGGGTTTCCATATCGCCTCTATGGTGGCGACGGAATCGGGGTCGAGATGTATGTTCTCGCTCTTTACCATGGTATTCCCATCCATGATACGGACCGTTCCACCTCCGGGAGACCCGCCTAGATTGGCGATCTCAACTATTAAAATGAAGGAATTGCCAATAACAGGGTGGTCGTTTTCGAACCAGATATTGCAGTCACGGCTGATGAGTTCCGGATGATCGTCCGGTGTCTCGAACCAGTGCAGGGCAAGGTACATCATCTCAACAAGCGGTGATTCGAACGTCGAATGGTCCAACGACCTGAGCTGCCAGCTTTGAACGATGGTCCGGTGGTCGGACCTGTTCAGGGTGTCGGTATTCTCGAACTGAGTAGAGATCAGATCGCTCTCCACTCCTTTTGCGAAAAGCCCTTCTCTTGTTCTCAGGTGGTTATCAGAAAGGGGAGTTGGTACGGGGAGCGTGTTGTATGAGTATGTTCTGGTGAGATCTGCAAGGTTAT
>JAGLEG010000318.1 GCA_023145185.1 Thermoplasmata archaeon | reverse complement strand
ATAAGGAGCTCAGCGGCCAGGGCCGGCCTGATCCCCGTCCTGCCAACGTCCAATACGGCCGAGGACCACGTCTGGAACGAGTTCTGGGATGGGAGATGGATCCACTGGGATGGGTCGATCGACAAGCCCCTGACGTACGAGAACGGATGGGGGAAGACCATATCATCCGTATGGAATACCAGAGGAGATGGGTACACCTGGTCCGTGACAGAGAAGTACTCCGAGGAGTACTGCACGTTCACAGCAACTGTCCTTGACCCCAACGGCCTCCCCGTGGACGGTGCAAGGGTGGACGTTCAGACCGAGAACTTCTACCAGCAGGATATCAAGACCACGACTATCTCCGGCAGTACGGATGTCAATGGGAAGGTGACGTTCACCCTCGGTGAGGGTAGGAACTACTGGATCAAGATCGATGGAGGGGACCTTGGTAACTATCCCATCAATCCCCTGACCCCAAATGAGCTGATCGTAATGGACTCACAGGATGGAGTTGATTACAACGCGACCTATGTCCTGCCATTCCCGGCAGACTCACTGAGGATCGGCGACGATATACGGAATGATCTGGAGGTCCCATTCAGACTGGACGTATCCTTCGACGTTCAGGGCTATATCACCCGCGGAAGGGGGCAGTTCTCGGGCGGCCGTTTCGACCAGTACGGAGACGATGGAAAGATCGACTTCTTCATAGCGGATGTGGATAATTTCAGAAATTATGGCCCCGGCCTTCCATTCGACGCCTACAACCTGTCATGGAAGACAGATGGTGAAACGGTCTCATTTACACTGGATGAGTGGACCCAGTTCTTCATCCACTTCTCCAACGGGTTCTCGCAGTGGACCACGCAGATCATCAACATCACCGTCAAGGTGTACGGCAAATTGGCCGTGATGATCGATGAACCGATCCGCTGGCCGGGTGAAAATGATTACAATTATGGAGATGGTGTGGAGATCCTTGGAAGGGTGGACAGTGCAAAAGAGGTCTATGGGGTTTCGATCTCCTTGATCAAAGAGGACCTCAACGAGGACTTAACAACCATATTCAACGAGATAGAGGCTGAGGATATCTCCACCCAGGACCAGGAGCCCTGGTCCAGCTGGTATTATCGGATCGACACTACAGGTATGGGGCTGGGCCAATACTGGGTCCTGGCCTATGCCCATGATGATACCAACACCGTCTATAGAACAACCAACTTCTACATCAAGGACCTTCAAGCCCCTGATCTCACAATCTCATCCCCTCCCGATAATGGCAGGTACAGGCAGGGAGATCCGGTCGCGGTCACAGGGGCCGTTAACGATAACTACGCCCTGTCATCGCTCACCTACACGCTTGACGGGGGGAGCAAGGTCCACGACCTCAGGGTCGGTGAGGAGGACGGGAAATGGTCCCTCTCATTCGATACGGGCAGGCTCACACCGGGAACCCATGACCTGACGTTCACGGCGGCGGACAAGTTCGAGAATCTGGCCGCCAGGACGCTCGTCTTCGAGGTTTTGGAGGCGGACGATCCCTACGTGATCGTTGATCGTGACCTGGATGGAAGCATACACAGGCAGGGTGACCGCATCGACATCAGGGGATCGATAGAGGACGAAAGCGAGATCGACAGGCTCATGCTGGTGGTGGACGGAAAGCAGGAGAGGGAGATCACGGGTTCGATCCTGGAGTCAGGCGATTTCAACTACGGCCTTGACTCCACGGGCCTCGCAGAGGGCGTCCACACCGCCACCGTCATCGCCACCGACTCCATCGGGAACACCGGAAGCGACTCTTTCTCGTTCGAATTGGACGGGACCGCACCCACGCTGACCATTGAACCCCACCAGGAGTACTATTCCGCAGATAATGAGATCGCCATCACGGGGAGAACCCACGACGATAACGGCTTGAAAATGCTCTCCTTATCGCTCTCGGGAGGAGGATACGAGGACGTTACCTACCTCGTCGGGAGAAGCGGGGAGTTCGAGCTGGACCTTACACAGTTATTCAACCTTATCGACGGAGAGTACACCATATCCATCCGATCCACGGATACTGTTGGGAACCACAGGGAAACGGAGCTTGACATCACCATCGACGACACACCGCCTTCGCTCTCCCTGAACGGGCTTCCCGAGATCGTGCTTGAGGGGGAGGTCCTACAGATCGTCGGAACGATAGACGAGCTGTATCCCATATCCTCGGCCGAGCTCACCATCCAGTATATGGCACTGGACATCAGCGAGATGATCACGGAGGATACGATCATTTACACGCTCGACACGAACGACCTGCAGGCAGGCAATGTGGAGATACTCCTCTCTGTTATTGACCACGTGGGCAACGGGGCCCAGGCCTCCACCTCGTTCACGCTGGTTAGGAAGAGCACCGACACGGACAAAGATGGCATCCCGGACTGGTGGGAGTTCCTGTACGAGGGGCTCGACCCATATACCGCTGATTCCGACAGGGACCTGGACAACGATGGGTTCACCAATCTGGAGGAGTACCTGGGAGACGACGGCGTCGGTGGTAACGATGACGACACCAACCCATTGGACCCGGGTTCGGCCCCGACGACATCTTCAGAACAGGACGAGGGGGGCATCTATCTGCCCCTGCTGACAATAATCGCGATAGCTTTCATAGCGGTGGCGGCGATATCCTTTGTAGTCATAAGGCGAAGAAAGATCGATTAGGCACGCCTTCCCCTGGGGAACACTATCCCCAGGACGAAGAGGATAAGGAACACGATCACAGCGAGATACACTATGCCCTTTCCGGATACGGGATAGTCCCAGTACCGCGTTATCCAGTAGATCAGGCCCATGATGATGAAGAATAGGATCCCGGAAATGACCATTCTAAAGGTCTTGGCGCGATCATGGGGCCAATCCCACCCACCCCTGGGATACTTGAACCCCAGGAATATCAGAAGGATGGCAGAGATCACCGCGATCACCATGAAGAATTCGCCAACTGCCAACTATTCTGCCTCCCAATCGTGATCCTCCGGATCCTTCTTCATTTTACCGTTCTTCTTCGGACCTTCCTTCTCTTTGCCGTTCTTCCTGGGTTCTTCCTTCCCTTCGCCGTTCTTCGGAGCGACAACTTCATCAATGTCCGCCTCGACGTCGTCCAGCACCTCATCGAGTACTTCTTCGGGGCCGTCACCGCCGTCCGGTTCCCCTGACGGCGGAACATCCACATTTCGAACCCTTCTCTTCCTCTCGAACTCCGCCCTGAGCTTATCGTAGGCGGTTATCATCTTGGGGGTCACCGATGGCTTGATATCCTTGACCATGTCAAGTAGCTCTTCGGTGGTTATAGGCTGCGGTTTCTTGGTATCCAGGGCCTTCTCCATCATCACCGCCGAGGTCTCCCGAACGAGGTTTGCAATGTCCGCGCCGGAGAAACCTCTGGTCTCCCTGCCCACGCTATCGACATCTATCTCACCCTCCGTGAACTTGCCCTTTATGTGTACCTTCAATATCTCGCCCCTGGACACCTTATCCGGAGGGGGCACGTAGATCACCTTGTCGAACCTGCCCGGCCTCATCAGGGCCGGATCGACCAGATCGGGCATGTTGGTCGTGGCAACGACTATCACGCCCTCGGCGCCGTCCATTCCGTCCATCTCCGAGAGCATGATCGACAGGACCCTGGGGGTGACGTCATCCGTGGAGTAGAAGTCCCTCCTCTTCGCAATGGAGTCCACCTCGTCCAAAAACAGTATACAGGGGGAGCGCGCCCGCGCCTCCTCGAACAGGGACGATATGAGGTTCTCGGATTCGCCATACCATTTCGACATGACGTCCGAGCACTTGACGCCTATCATCTCCACGTTGAGGTCGGACGCCACGGCCTTGAGCATCAGCGTCTTCCCGCATCCGGGAGGGCCAAACAGGAGGATGCCCTTTGTTGGCTTGACCCCATATTTGGTGGCCATCTCGGGCTCCAGCAGCGGGACCATCAGTGAGTTCCTGATCTCCCTCTTGACGTCCTCAAGGCCTCCAATATCCTCGAAGGTGGTCCTCTGAAGGCCCACCATCTCGGATATCTTCTTACCCACTTCGGCGGTGGCCTTCTTCTCCTCGATCCCATATTCCATGGGCAGGGCCTCCTCCCCAAGGGACCTGATGCCGAAAGGTATCAGGGATATCGGTACGAACCCAAGGAAGGCCACGGCGGTCCAGATGGTGAATTCTACATCCGCCCACAGATAGGTTATCACGCCCATAATCAACAGTATTCCACCGGGGATCAGCCTCTTCGCCCAATCCTTCGGCGTCGGGTCCTTCTTGACGCTTCCGCCCTCACACCTGATGAGGATCAGATACGCTCCGATGAGCGCACCGCCGGCCCCAAGAAGCATTACAAGCGGTATAAGCGTCCCCATCGTCTCGGACAGCACGCTGGAAATAACGCCCGTATCGACATACGTGAGATCTCCCAGGGCGTTGACCATATCGATCGGGCCCCACGAGGATGGGGCGCTTCTGCTGAACGTCACAAAGCTCCTCTCGTGAGCCTCGGAGGGGATCCATGAGTACCAGTTGAAATTGCCCGAGGGGGCTATCACCAGCAGGAAAATGCCTGCGGAGATCAATACCACCGCCCCCATGAACAGGGAGATCGCCACCACGGCCACCAGAGGGACCGCCAGCCCCACACCCAGGCCCGTGGCGAAGATGGTGAGATAGGTCAGGTATGCGTACCTCCAGTCGAAGAATCCACCGATCATAACCACAAGCGAAAACACCAGAAATACCCATCCGAACTCGGTGGATTGATATGACGTGGATGCCGCCACCAGAACGGCCAGTATCAGAAGCGAGATAAATGGATATCTCAGGGATACGGCGGTGATGAATATGCCCAGTATCAGTATCAGCCATATCGGGTAGAAAGGAGCCCAGAAAAGGCCGAGAAGGGAGAGCATCAGGAAGGCTGACGCCCTCAGGACCAGGCTCTTTTTCTCGCTGTTCAAGAGCAGTTTCTCCCACCACGCCTCCGCCTTCACATCCGTTCTCTTTCGGGCCTTCTTGCGCTCCTTGTTGAGCCTCTCCCTCCAGTCGTACAGCCTCCTGGCCCCCATGAAGGACCCGACCGTCATCACGATCAGAAGGAGCACTCCAAGGCCCTCCAGCCACGACGGAGAATCCTCATTCTCCTCCATGACGGCGTACGATTTCGGGTTCACGTTGAAGTCGGTGGTGAAGGAACCCGCCCTGTCCGGGACGTTCATGACGAAGTCGTAGAACACCCCCTGGTATTCGATCTCCACCTGATAGGTCCCCTTGTTGACCGTCACGTTGGTCATCGCCCACCCTGCGGTCGTATCCGTGGTGTAGGAGAAGGTCTCGTTGTAGAAACGAACGGTGGCATCGGCCGCCTTGTTCTCCCCCTCGTCGCGGATATATGCGAAAAGGGTTCCGGTGATGATCTCACCATAGATGGGAATATCCGGATATTCTATGTAGTGGGTCTTTGACCGGATCTTGCCGTTGTATGCGTCATACGCCTCGATGTAGAATGATATGGAGGATCCAAGGGGGTAGGGTATCATCTCGTAGCTCACCGAGGTGGCGGTCACCTGGAAGAAGGAATCCACCCCGTCCCTGGGGTTACCGGATATGGAAACTGTGTAGAAAATGTCCGCCCTGTTGATGCTCACGGTCTCATCGACGGTGGTGATGTTGAAGAATATGCTCTCCCCCTCCCTGGGGTTCTCGGGCCCCCAGGAGAGGTCCAGGTTGAGGTCAAAGTCGTCCCCCTGCCAGGACCCGTTCTGAACCACTTTGTAAGAATAGGTCGCCGAGGTCAGGGGGTGGTTCTTCTCATCGAAGGCGTCGATGTGGTACTGGACGGTGTACCCTCCCTGATAGCCGGGAATGGTGGTGACCCAATGGGTATCGTTGTGTTTGCTGAAGGTGTATCCGCCCTCCGTGCTCTGGACGCCCTGGTAGGACCACGTGTAGCGGACGTCCGCGGCGTTGATGACCTGATCCGACATCGATGAGATGTAGAGGACCATGGGCTCCAGGTTGAACGGCGCCCTGTCATTCTCGTGATCGGGAATCCTTGTCACCTCCACCTCCTGCTCGAAGACGTTCGACGGCCACTCTCCCCCTGATGAGGGCAATGTGGATATCACCACGCCCCCCAGGAGTATCACGGCCAACAGGGTCAATGCGATCTTTCCGTTCCTTTTGGCAAGCATTTCAATCCATCCTGTGCTCCAACTGATACCTTCTGTTTCTCGATGATCGTTTTCTTGATGGCCGTCCTCTCGGCCAACCCGAGCGTTGCCAGCCCAGCAAGCATATACTCCACCGGGACCGTGGCCGCCTGTCCCACGGTCACAGGGGTGATGTTCGGGGTCGCAGTGATGACGGGGGCCACATTAACTGACGGAGCCACCACCGGTACCGAAGGTGGTGGTGGTATCGGCGCGGGAGCCACCGCCGGAGGAGGCGGGGGAGGAGGCGGCAGCGGTGGAGGCAGGGCCCTGATCACGTTGATGAACAGGTCCGGCACGTCCGCGGTCCTGTTCTCCCCCCTCCAATCTGCATATCTCAACTCGCTCGCCCCCTCGAAGACCCTTGTGGTGCCCTCGCCGTCAGGGGACTCTATGCGGAACTGGACCGACCAGGTCTCATCTATCATGATCCTTCCGATATCGAATGTAAGAATATCCCCCGCCTCGGTCCTGTTCACCGTAAGTCCCCCGGTGATGTTCGAGCTCCCGTCCACGTAGTTGATATCATCTGACATCTCCAGAACAAGGGTGCAATTGCTCCCGGCGGTGAAGTTGTAGAACTGATTGGATATCTTGAGGTATATCTCCTCCAGCTCCTGGGCGTCGTGCGCCCAGTAGAACTCCCCTCCCGTGTAAGCTGCCATCCACCCCATCAAACCGGTGTCCACGTTGGTCCCCAGGCCGATCGTGTAAAGTTTGATCCCGTTGTCCCTGGTGACGTTCATGGTCTCCAGGGTGACGTTCTTCTCCGGCGGGTCCGGCGACCCATCC
>JAGLEG010000317.1 GCA_023145185.1 Thermoplasmata archaeon | reverse complement strand
GAGGGTTACCTGACGGCCATCGGCACCGGGGAATCTCCAATCCAGATTGGAGATCCGGGGAACAGATGGCCTGGGATCGAGACCAGAGAGAATGGCTCGGTCCATATGGAGAACGGTACGGTGAGGAGCGGCGACTACAACTTCCAGCTTTCGGGGGCCCCGTCATATCTCAAGAATGTAACAACGATTGGTGGGTCGCATGGGGTTCAAATCTTATCAGGGGGCAATATGTTCACAGGCTGCACTATCCTCGATCCGACCATCGGTTTCTACCTTTTTTCGGTGGTTAACGGAATGGAGATGATCGATTGCCACATCGAGAATTGTGAATACGGGATGTTTATATACAATTCGATGAATATCAACATCACCACGACTACCCTGGTTAATATAACTGATATTGGGATCGTTGCAACGCTCTCCAATAACCTCCATATGGACTCCTGCATTATCAATGACTGTGGAAGTTACGCAGTTACCCTCGATAGTGAGAGCTCAAATATACTGGTGGAGAACTCGAGGTTGAACGGATCCAGGAGCGGCGGGCGCATCTCCAGCGATAATACGACTATCAGGGGATGTGATATTGACCTGGGAGAGGGTTTCGGCGGCTGGACAGGATTCGATATCTACGGCACTCCAGAGAACCTGCTGGTTGAGGATTGTGTGGTGAACAATTGCGAGTGGGGCATTTCCTACACCACGAACAAGTGGTCTGATGTGACCGTGAGGGGAACCTCATTCGGGCCAGATGTGAAGTCCGTCATGATCCTCGGATCCCTCACAAAAAATGGGGCCGATGAGGAGATCAACATAACCTTCGAACACTGTGACCTCAACAGCAACACCTCAATAGTGATGGGTTTGAAGGAGAATTCAAATGTTCAGATGATCAACTCCACCTGGAACCAGGAGCTGGATGAGCCCTTCAACCTCTCTGGAGGTGAGGTGAACATCAGCTGGTTTGTTGACTTCAAGGCAACCGACGGGAACGGGGACCTTACACCGTTCAATATCCATGCTGAAGCTGTTAACGGTGACGAGCTGATAGATATCGACGTGAACAGCGGTTACATAGAAGATGTACTGTTTTCAATTGGCCATCTAAACGATACCCAGGAGAGGGAGATTCTCTACGATTTGACGATAACCTCCCTGATCAACCCGAACGTGATGATAAAGGAGTACGCCACCAGCCCCTATCCCGAGACCATTATGAGGCTGGTCTT
>JAGLEG010000316.1 GCA_023145185.1 Thermoplasmata archaeon | reverse complement strand
AGCCTAAGTGAAAAACCCTCATCAGAGTGACCAGATCTTTTCCATAACGGGTCCGAAGCGTTTATCTATCCTCATCGAGTTAACATCGGTGAGTGTGTTTGCGATGAAAGCTCTCATCTTGCTGATTACAGCGTTGCTTATAGCTCCGGCCGTGTCCCTCTTCGGGGGGGCCGATCGGGACGGAACGGACCTTGTTGAGATCACGATAATGGGCCCCCTTCCCACGAGGGGAAGCCTCGTCCTTGGAGAGGGAGAGCAGCTGTTTCTGGACCAGGACATGACCTACAGCTCCATCGTGCTGGGGGCGGGGAGCAGCCTCTATCTGGACAACTGCACCATCAACGTCGTGGGGAGCGGGGCGGAAAGCCCAAAGGTAGTGGGGGCCCCCTCCACCTTCTCCATCGCCAATTCGACCCTTGTTGTAAGGGGGTTGAACGGAAGCGGCCTGATCAGGGACAGGGGGGACGACGCCTCTATCTCTTTGGATATCTCATCCTCCTTCAGATGCTTCAGGTCCTACGTTAGGGTCTATGCGGGCGACGGATGGGAGGATGAGGACCCGGGCTACTACCTGAAGGAGGACGTGGGCGGGTACCGGTTCGCAGGCGGAAACGCCACATTCGAGATATCCATGGACGGGGGTGTACTTGATATGATCCAATCGTCTATGCGCCTGTACGGGGGAGACGGCGGGGATGCCCCGGACGCCCAGGACCTCACCTCGGATGCCATCTATCTATCCGGTGGGTACACCACGGGAGGGAACGTCACGGATCACGTGGGCTCCGGCGGCCGCTCCTCCCTGGTGCTGGATTGCCCCGGCGTGAATGGGCGTATGATCGATACCCATCTCGAGATAAGCCCGGGGGCGGGAGGCGATGCCGGGGATGCTGGAGGCATCCCCTACCTGGGCGACCAGAAGCTCAGCTATCCCGTTCCACCCGGGGGCTACACCACCTCGTGGATAGAGAACGGCACCATAACGCCCATGGGTGAGGTCAGGGGATCGGTGGGTGTGGGGGGCAATGCGAATATGAAGGTCGAGATGGGCTCCCTCCTCATGGATGATCTTTCGTTACGTCTCCTGGGTGGTTCCGGGGGGGACGCCGGGGATGGTGGAGACTGCAGGGCAGACGATCCACCGGAGTGGCACACGGCCTATACGATCGCCGGCGGAGGGGGAGGAGGATATGCAGGGGGCATGGGAGGAGGCAAGTATGGATCTCCTGGCGGCGACATCCTTGGCAGGGTGGGGGCCGGCGGCAACTGTTCGCTGAACATCACATGCTCGGAGTGGATGCAGGGCAACTCTCTTGATCTGGATATGGTAGCAGGCGACGGTGGGGTTCCGGGGGACGGTGGGTTGGGAGGCGGAATGAACCAGCTCCCCAACGTGTTCGACGGAGGAGGGGGAGGCGGAGGAGGCTTCAGTGGCGGCGCGGGATGCGGGGAGCTGTTCACATCGAGCCCGGGCCCGGGAGCTCCTGGAGAGGTGGGCCGTGAGGTGGGGCGGGGAGGGAACCTGTCGGCGGATGTAACGGCCACATATCTCATGGCGAGCGGATGGCTCCAGATCGACGAGACCGCTGGATCGTCCATCTCCCACTCCCTCATGGATGGTGGGGATGGAGAGGTTGGAGCAGACGGCTCCACGATCGGAGGCCCCGGAGGGACAGCAGCCCTTGGCGGGGAGGTTGACGGGTCGATAAACAGTACCTGGGACCTGCCTGGGCCGGTCCCCATGCACCCCCGGAAGGGGGAGCCCGTGCAGGATGTCTCCATAATGTTCAACTGGCATGACGGTGTGGAAGCCTTCTGGTCCCATATCGTGGGGTACGAGTTCAGGCTCCTGTCGTCGCCGGACCCCACGGATGTGGTCCTTTCGGGTCTGACGGATGTGCCGGAATATCAGCTCCCATCCGATCCCGGGGACGGCCTGTTCTACTGGGTCGTCAGGTGCAGGGAGAGTGGGATGAACTCGTCGTGGTCCCTGCCCAGGGAGATATATCTCGATCGAAGGGCTCCCGAGATGATCCCCGGGCCGGAGGTCCAGTGGGTGCCCCTGTCGGACCCGCAGGGGAGGATAACGATAAGGGACGATATCTCCGGCCCCAACGAGGAGACGCTTCAGTACCGCGTGGACGTGGTGGGAGGGTCGGTGGGCATGTGGCAGGATGGGGGTGCCATCACCGCTTTTGGGGATCTATACAACGTCACGGTCCCACTGCCTGGAGAGGAGCTGGACCTGCTCGTATGGGTGAGGATATCCGACAGGGCAGGGAACGGCCCCTCCGTCTTCGGCCCTCTGGACATGCGGATCGACGGGACGCCTCCCCTACTGTGGAACGTGACCCCGGAGGGGTGGGTAAAGGATTCATTTACAGTGGGTTTCAACTGCCTGGACAACAGGTCCGGGCCCTCGGATAAGCTCTACCTTGAGTTCGAGAACGTGGTGAACGGCACCGTGATAACCAGAATGGAGGACCTGCTTGAACCGGAAGGGAGCAGATACGAGGTCGAGCAGGCCCTTTCTCCCGGCATGTGGAGGTACCGGGTCTCCCTGCAGGACATGGTGGGGAACCTTGCGCTGTCCGGTTGGCAGGAGCTCTCCATCGACGTGGAGGCTCCGACGCTGTTCCAGCTCTCCCCGGCCAACGGGACGTGGGCCAACACCACCACCCCGGAGTTCTCGTTCGAGGCGTTTGATGACCTCAGCGGAGTGGTGGAGCTGAGGATCGTTGTGGAGGGGAGCCTGGAGACGTTCGAGGAGGCAATTGAGCCGGGGAATGTATCCCTCCCTTTTTCGTTTTCTTTTCCACTTCAGGAGGGGTGGTATGGATGGAAGATCACCTCAACCGATGCGGCGGGAAACATCGGGGAGGCAGGGCCCTGGGAGTTCGGGATCGACGTCACCGGCCCCCATATCTCCAACATGGGTCCCTCGGGTGACCCTCCCGGCGGGGAAGTTGACCTCTACTGGGATCAGGTAGACCCGCTGAGCGGTGCGGCATCTGTTCGACTGCAGAGGTTGATCCCTGGGGCAATGGGTTGGTCCGTGAGGGAGGAGCTCACCATCAACGATACGGGCAGCTCCGTATCGATAGCGTATCCGTTCCAGACGGATGACCCTATGGTGTTCTGGAGGTTGAGAGGTGTGGATGGGGTCGGGAACCTCGGCCCGTGGTCGGACGTCGTCAGGATGGATGTCAGGGCGGTAACGGGGTCCGTATCCGCGGAAGGGGGGGTTCTGGGGGAGATCGATGAGGTGTCACTCCTGTTGGAGAGTCCCTATGGGATCGATCCGTCGACGGTATCCTACAGGATTGTAATAGGGGACATGGTGGGGGACTGGAGCACCGACGTATCCCTGGAGGCGGTCTCATCGGGCGTTCTGGACCGTACCGATTCTGTCGAGGGGGTGAGGGTAGCACGGCTCCTGGTGCCGGTTGCGGAAAGTATTTCGTCCCTTGATGTGGAGGTCAGGTGGCGTGACGGGCTTCCGCTAGCGGTGAATTACGTCAGGGGGAGCGCATCCTTCGTGTTCGATCTGGACCCGCCTCTGGTGGAGGTGTTCTATGGTGAGGTGGTATCTTACAATCCAACGACCGTGGTGATCCGCGCATCGGACGAGCTCTCCGGCGTGCCGATCGGTGGGATCTCCGTCTGGATGGACGAGTGGAGGGGGATCGACGAACCCTCAGGCCCCATGCTGATAGGTCAAGAAGGGGAGAACATCACCCTGCTTCTGAACCTCACCTGGGGGGCCTGGACGGATGTCGCCATTCGGGTGGAGGATGGGGTGGGTAACGTTTTTTCGGGGAGCTACAGGATGAAGGCGAGCAGGCCTCCAGAGCTCTCCATCGGGGGGGGGCCCTCCGGGGGCGAGATCGAGCTGGGCGAGGAGCTGGTGCTGTATGCCAACGTGATGGACCCGGACGGGGAACCGTGTGAGATCCTCTGGATGGTGGACGGTGAGGAGGCGGGGAACGGGACGATGCTCTCTCTCGACCTTCCCGTGGGGGAGCACACGGTCGTTCTGAGGGTGGACGACGGACACTTCGTCAACGAGACCGTCTACACCATTACGGTGGTGGAGCCGGTGGAGCCGGATGAGGAGGAGAGGAGCTTTTTCCTTCTTTTCGTCCTGATCGGGTCCGCAGCCTTTCTGCTCTTTATCGTCGTTGCCATATTGATATTCGCCAGAAAACGTTCGGGAGATGACAATGTTTATGTCATATCAAAAGGGTCCACTGATGAGGAGGAGTCCACGGCGTCGTGCTCCATATGCATGAGGCGGATATCCAAGACGTCCAGGCAGGCGGAGTGCAGATGTGGGTCGACCTTCCATCGGTCGTGCGGCATGAACGAGGGCGAGTGTCCTGACTGCGGAAGGGAGATAATGATATCCAGGGAGGAGTGAAGATGGGAATAAAAGGTTTGATAACGGTTGCAGTCGCGTGTTTGTTCCTTCTAGCTCCGTTCATAATAGAAACGGATGGTTCTAAACAGACAAGAGGAACGTTCGCTCAACATGATTCTGGGAACTTTACCGTGATCATTGATGATGACGGTGGATCCACTGGGTGGGATACTCTTGAGTTCCCAATAGGGCAGGACCGTCTATCATCAGCATATTTCGGACTTGGAACTAACACGACCGCTGTCGATTTCGGACAGAGAGGGGACCTCGTTTCAAAGGATTCCCTCACGATATCAACGCCGGGGAACGGGACCGACGAGGAGGGGTACTGCTCGTTCAACGGCTTCGAGGGACAGGACTTCGAGAACTTCAACGTCACACAGAGGACGTTTGTAAACAACTACACTGGGGACACCAGGGGGCACACGGGGAGGTGGATGGTGGTGGACTACCTGGTGGAGACAAACCAGACCCTTTCTGAGCCACTGTACCTCATCCAGATGATGGACATAGATCTGGGGACACCGTCCAACGACAACTTCATCTGGGACGCGCCGTCCAACATGGCGGTGGCCTGGGAGGGGACCACGTTCATCGGCCTCTCGTATTTCAACTACGATACGACCGCCCTGCACGGGCACAACTCCGGAGCCATGACATCGTCCGTATTCGACGGAGAGGAGGCGATATTCCAGCACATGGAGAGCCCCAACAACCAGACCACCTCCGCAACCGAGCAGAACTGGTACATGGACCTCGTGGTGAAGGTTGACGATGCCACGTTCACGGGATCCGCCAGGTTCGGATTCGTCATAGTGGTGGGCACGTCGATGAACGACCTCAGGAACGGTGTGGATGACGCCATATACGCAATGAAGGGAACCTGGAGCGAGACCCCGTTGGTCGAATGGCAGAAAGGGGTGGTGGACATGGAGGCCTTCTATCAAGGCCCTGTCTTCCCAAGGGAGAGGATATCCCTCTACTACACCCTGTCCAATGTGGACGGTGCGGATTTCCCCATCATCAACTACGGCCCAAACAACAACATTCTATACGTTATGGATACCACCCCGGACCGGTTCTGGTGGAGTGGATTCACCAGCGGATCCCTTTCATCCATGAACCCCTGGGGCTATTATGACCACGGCCTCTCCATCAGGTTCCACTACGACAACAAGGGGCCCGAGGTATCGATAGTTCACAACAGCCCGGCCGACGGCACACTCCATCTCGAGGTGGTTGCGGACGACCACGATGGGTCGGGAGTGGCGTCGATAGTAATGGTCCTGGATGATGGAGAGGGAAATGTAACCCAGCACGTGGGCTCGATAATGGATCACACGGTGGAAGGGGAGTTCATATTGAGCGTGGCCGTTGCGGACGAAGTAGGTAACCCGGGAGAAGGTGCCGCGTCGCCCCTGCTTATCAACGACGCAACCCCTCCAGTCATAGATTCCTTCTCCCTCACGGGAGACATCACCGAGAAGACAACGCATACCGTGCCCTTTCTCCTGGAGGCCCACGACGTGATATCCGGCCTCGATACGGGCAACGCCACGTTCACCTGGGGATACGGGGCTCCACAGAGCGCCCCCCAACCCCTGATCTGGGACGGGGAGAGGTTCCAGGGGTCCATGACCGACGACTGGAACCTCACCCAGGGGTCGATGGTCAGCATCTACGCCACAGTTCTTGACATCGTGGGCCATCAGGCGACGGAGGAGCTATCTGAGTATGTCGACCCCGTTAACGACCCCCCCGAGTTCACCATGTCCCTTGCCTCCGACCCCTACGAGAACGAGTTCGTGGGCATCACCTTTCAGGGGGCCGACCCCGATGGAGAGGGGGTCGGCTTCGAGATACAGTACAACATC
>JAGLEG010000315.1 GCA_023145185.1 Thermoplasmata archaeon | reverse complement strand
TCGTACTCATCCGCGCCCTTGCCCCGGGACATGGCCACGGCGATCAAGATGATCAAGATGATCACTATGATGGCGACCAGAAGCAGGATCCACAGGGGGAACGGGTCATCGTCGACATCCGCCACTGCCAGGTCCGTAAGGGTTCCAGAGGTGCCGGCTCCCAGGCTCCCGCCATCCTCCACATCGGAGAGATGGTAGGATAGGCCTGACTCGGCGTCCTCCGCATCTACAACAACGGAATATTCCCCGTCAGCGTATGTCATCGGGTAAGAGGTGAGCTCACCATCTTCGTCCTCGATAACAACAAAGAGCGTCTGTCCCTCATCTCCGGTGACCTCGAAGAGCCAGCCGTCCTCTTCCGACGTCACTTCAAGTGTGCCCAGAACAGGCTCGTCGTCATCGTCATCGTCGTCCGCAACAGCGCTTCTGTCGATGTTGATCACGATAAGTGAAGTGGCCCCAAGGGTACCATCCGATACCGTCACGGTAACGTTCTGCCACTCCGCATCGAAGGTGTCGTTGTACAGGATCTCCAGCTGCGTCCCGTTCACGGTAACGTAGTCTGAATCCACGGTCACAGTCAGGTCGTCCCCGTCAACATCGCCGATCATAGCGGAGATATCGATCACGGTGAGGTTATCCACTTCAACCGTTACGTTCCACTCTACAGGGGCGTCGAATGTGGGGCGATCGTTCACGCCAGCAACGTTGAACCAGACCCAGAAACCCAGGTCCGCATCCCCGTCAGAGACGTTGAACATCACCAAGTCGCCTGCGAGATCGTCCAGGTTCGGCATATACGAGAAGTTCATGGGAACGATCTCGGTAACCGTGACGTTGGTCTCATTGAGGTACTCGAAGGTCTCCACATCGATCGATCCGTGCGTAAGAGCCTCCCCGTCGAAATAGTAGGTAAGGGCCATCGTCTCGATATCGGTGGCATTGATCCAGAAGTCCACAGAAACGTCCTCAAGCGTCGTTATCTCGTAAACGGTGATGTTGACGGTCTCGTTCCATACGTATTCCACCATCTCCACTTCCGTGCCGTTGGACCACATGAAGGCGACCTCAGGCATGTCGTTCACAGACGTCACATTGACAAACAGCGTCTCGAGCAGCCAATCCTCCCCATCCGAGATGTTCAGAGGGATCTCCAGCATCCCGAACCAGTTCGCGTCGGGGGTGATGGTGAGGTTGATGTGGGAGTCATCCCAGGTGAGGACACAGTTGTCCACAGCATCAGCTGCCCAGGTAACGTCGGATTCCACATCGTCCGCCATTCCGGTGAAGTTGATGTAGACCGAACTGTCCTCCTCGACCTCCAGCTCCGGTAGGGGGATGGTGACCATGAACGGCATATCATTCACTGAGAGGACGGAAACGGTGACATTGGCCTCCGTCATGTTCCCGGAGGGATCGGTGGCATTGACATAAAGCCAACCGTCCCCGAACCAGTTATCCTCCGCGCCCCTTATCTTGATGGTACCTGATCCGTGGCCGCCGATCTGGTTCACCTGAAGTTCAGGGCTCGCCACGACCTCGAAATAGAGGTCCTCGCCCTCGGGGTCGGTGAAGTTATCGTTCAGGTCCAGGTTCAGCCACTCGTCCTCGTCAACCTCTAAAACGGCTGAAAGGT
>JAGLEG010000314.1 GCA_023145185.1 Thermoplasmata archaeon | reverse complement strand
ATCTGATCTGGCCCTCTCAATGTTGTGAGAGGCCTAACTTTGACACTCAGCTTTACCCGTACGTTAAAGTTAGGCTGTATCACAATATTGATAAATCTAATCTGATCTGGCCCTCTCAATGTTGGGAGAAGCCCCACTTTAACACTTTCCAATTTATCTATACTCATATGTTAAAGTTAGGCTGTATAGACCTTTGTCGATCCATCTTTGGAGATGTGGGCAAGTTCAATTCCAAGTCGTTTAGCTGCCTCAAATATACGATCGTCCCTGTAGAACTCACCGTAAACTATCTTCTCTATCCCGGAATTTGCCATCAGTTTGAAGCAGTTCCAACAGGGACTTGCCGTGACATAGGTCTCACTGCAATTCAATGATATTCCGTTTCTGGCCGCCTGAGCAATGGCGTTTGCCTCGGCATGGACAGTTCTGGTGCAGTGTCCCCCCTCCATCATGTGACCAACCTCATCACAGTGGGGCATACCCCGGATCGAACCGTTGTAACCGGTGGCAAGAATGGTCCTCTCCCTGACGATAACGCAACCAACGTGTTTTCTGTGGCATGTACCTCTTGTGGCTATCTGCCTTGCGATCTTCATGAAATAGATGTCCCAGCTATCCCTTTCTGGTCTGTCACCCTCGTCGAAGACGATCTCCCAGTTACCATCTCCAACGGGGACCTCATGGTCGCTTTCTGCCATATTCTGGTGAAGGCAATTCTGATATTTTAAAAGCACTGGAGGAAGCGTCAGTGTATTGTTTTTATATGACATTGGCGATGTTTACTATTGATAGGTTTGAAAACACTTCTATCGTTCACAGGAAAATCATATATCCGTAATGGGTTCATATGGTTCATATACAACCTTGCAAGGCCGCTGCCCCCATGTTGGATAAAGAATTTTATCTACAGGGTGGGGGGCGCTCATATCGGAAAGAGGGTGTTCATTGCACCATATGCGGTGATAGACCCAGTTGCTCCGGAAATGATCTACCTGGAGGATGATGTTTTCATAGGTTGGGGGGCAATAATTCTCTCCCATCAGGTGGACCAGAACCCATCCTCGATAGGAGTAGAGAGAAAATACATGGAGAGAGAGGTACACCTGAAGAGAGGGTGCATGGTAGGGGGCCTGTCTACCGTAAGAGGGGGCGTTACGGTGGGGGAAGGAGCGGTCATCGCATCCAATTCACTTGTATTAAAGGATATACGACCGCACACCCTTGTTAAAGGGGTTCCGGCAGTAGAAGGTAAATGAACAGGAAATGAACAGCAAAAATACAATAATGCCACTCCACCTTTGGATACCTTTTATTTACAGGACACGCATATTCGGTATGGGTTCTGTCATGAGTAGACCATCAAAGGTATTTTTCGCCGTTTTGTTCGTTTTGGTCCTGATGTTTCCGACAGTTATCAACGGTGGGTCGGGTGATGAAGGTGATGAAAGTACAGATGGCATCTACGATAAGGTTTACGATGCGATGGATCGTGAATCAATATTCGATGAGGTGGTGGAGGTACCTCCAGGTGGTGAGACCAGGATATTCATCAACGAGAC
>JAGLEG010000313.1 GCA_023145185.1 Thermoplasmata archaeon | reverse complement strand
TTCGATGAACTGTTGCCGCGCCAGAAGGATGTATCCGGCCTTGTTGTTCTTGAAACGGACATTCGATATCCTGGCAAGGACCTCCTCTCTGGATCCCGATATCAGCAGGCCGTCATCACATAATCTTATGACCCGGTCCCAGCACAGTGTTGCCCTGGATTGGGGTGTTAACAGGCAGAAATGGAGCTCTTTGAGCATCCCCTCCTGATCACGGGTCTGCCAGATACTCCTGAACCTGGACAGGCTCTCCTCGATACTTCCTCTTACCGGCTCGTACAGGTCATGCAGCTCGCTGATGTCACGGGGCACGGGTGTGATCATGATGTTGTGGTAGGTGAACCTTTCCCTCATTTCTCCAGACCCATGAAGGTCCTGATCCTGTTTTTGAGATCGGGTTTAAGGTCCTGTTCCATTCCATCCCTGATCTCCTCCTTCAACTGCTCGTACACCTTCATGCGCTCCTCCTGTTCCACGGAGCTTATCTTTCTGAGGGTTTCAAGAAGGTCGAACTCATCCTTTTTGATGTTCTCATCGATAACGGCCTCCTTGAGGACCTCCTTGTACGTCTCCACCTCGTAGATGTGGTTGGACCTGTCGTTCTTGATCGCGTCAAGTTCCTCCGCAGTCATGTCCGGCTCTCCCCCCTCCTCCACCAAAGCCATAACATCGTCCATGCTGTCATCCGACAACCCCAGCCTGTCCTCAAGTATCAGGATGAGACCACTCTCATCAAGGGATATGTATCCGTCCTCGGTAGCCTTTTTCATGAAGCTATAATAGATATACTCTTCCCGTTCCATACTACAACCCCGCTGCAAGTCAATCATCCGGGGAGTATTTAAATCCAACCATCTTCCAATAAAACCACCGTGAAAGCAGTGGCCGATGGGTTTAAATCGGTCTCATTCGATGTAATTGGTAGGACATTAGGGAGTTGTTGACGTTGATATTCGTAAATACCGAAACGATCGCGGGCAAGAGGATCGTTGAACACATGGGAATTGTCCAGGGTGCGACGATAAGGACCAAGGACCTGGAAAACAAGTTGACCGCTTTCGTAAAAAGCCTTGAGGGTGGGGAGATATCCAACTACACCGATATGATGTACGATACCAGAAAGGAGGCCTTCGAGAGAATGGTGCTGGAGGCAGATAAGCTGGGTGCGGATGGGATCGTCAACATCAGAATGGCCACGGCCAGTGTGGTTGCCGGCGCGGCCGAGATCATATACTATGGGACTGCGGTCAAGCTGGAATAATATCAGTAGATAGATTTGTAATGTTTAAGGGTGATCGGTATCTGGCATATGATGATAAGAGGGTTAGCTGATATGATGATGAGCCCTATGAGTGCTGATGCCGTGGAGGATCCACAATGGATCTCATGAAGGGTGCCGCCGATGCGGCAGAGCTGTTGTCAGGTATATCGCCGATAATTGCCCTGACCGGGGCGGGCATCTCCGTGGAATCAGGGATCCCTCCCTTTCGCGGGCCAGGGGGCCTCTGGGAAAAGTATGATCCGGATGAGTATGGCCATATCGACACATTTCATAAGGATCCCGGGAGGTCCTGGGAGATGCTCATCGAGATCATTGAGGGATCTCTATCCGCAGGGCCCAATGAGGCTCACCTGTCCCTCTCGCGATTGGAGGAGAGGGGGATCATCGGACCTGTGATAACGCAGAATATCGATGGGCTGCATCAGGCCGCGGGGTCCAGGGATGTTCTTGAACTGCACGGAAATGCCCGGTCCATCACATGTACAGGATGTGGGAGGAGGGAGGAACTGCAGGACCTGAGCGCATTTTCCCCGAGATGCGGATGCGGCGGGTGGAAGAGGCCCGACATAGTTTTCTTCGGAGAGCCCCTTCCAGAGATGGTACTTAACAGGGCACTTGTAAATGCCGAGATGGCCAGGGGGATAATCGTGGTGGGAACGTCAGGAATAGTATCTCCCGCAGCGATGATTCCGGAGATCGTCAGGAGAAATGGAGGTAAGGTGGTGGAAATAAATCCCGTTTCAACCATCTACACCGATTCGATCACGGATGTTTTTCTGGAGTCATCTGCAACGGAAGGACTTGTGGCCCTGGAGGGATATCTTATGGGACAGGTAGCATGAGATGGGGATAATTTTATCTATAAAGGTTATAAATATCACCGGGTCATTTTATGAGATGACCTTGATCAGAGCAGGTGCTTATAAATGGCGATGTACAGAAAGGCGATCGCAACCGCCCTTTTCGTGATGTTCGCCTCAATAGTGATATTCCCGGCCATGGGAGAGCCGGATATCCAGCTTGACTACGATTTTGATGTGGATGACGGTGGATTGGTCCATTCCGGGGTGTTCGACGACTGGCAGTGGGGTACGCCAAATGGTGGTGATCCCGCGAACCCAGGCCCAACAGGGCCTGCTGAAGGGGACGGATGCTGGGGTGTTCCCCTGAACTCCACCTATCGAACAGGGTCAGACTGCTACCTTGTACTTCCTGTGGTGGATGGCTCCGATCTTCGATCCCTATCCCTCTCATTCCTCTGCTGGTACGACCTTACCTATTATGATACAGACGACCAGAGTGAGACAGGCACCGCCCATACAGGCGATGTATTGACTCTGGAGATATCCGGGGACGGGAGCGTCTGGACGGTGGTGGAAACCTTCAACAACGATACGAATTCCCAGTGGGCTCAGGAGGAATTCGACCTCTCGGACCATCTGGATGAAGAGGTGCACATCAGGTTTCACCTGAAGGATGACAACGACGGTTTCGAGGACAACGGATTCTTCCTCGATTCCCTCTCCATCGAAGGCATCAATAAACCCACGGTCTCCATATCCATGGAGCCCCTTGTCCTCCCCGAGATCGCCCCTCTTGGAGAGAGATGCAGGTTCGACGTGATCACTCTGGATCGGGGGTTAACACTTCCCGATGATACCTTCCTGAACAT
>JAGLEG010000312.1 GCA_023145185.1 Thermoplasmata archaeon | reverse complement strand
CTTTGAGATCTCCATAAGCAGTTTCATCATTTTCTCGTCCCCCCGCCTGATGACGACCAGGTACTTTCCGGGGAAGTAGATGAAGATATGGCCCTTTCTGTATTTCCAGAAATACCTTCTCTTTTTGGACCTGACCAGGAGCGGTTCGCCGAAATTCTTCCTGCACTTGATGTACATCCAGGTCTTATCCTGGTCCTTCAACTCCATGGATGTGAATACGAGGTCCTTTTTCCAATCGAAGATGATCGTCACAATAACGAACAGTATGAAAACAATGGATATGAATGCGAACATGTAGTAGACGCGGTAGCCGAAGGCAATGGATATTATCTGAATGAGAATGAACAGGTACGAGAAAAAGACGTAGAGCCTGATCTCATCTTTCGACCAGTATCTCTTCCATATCATCTCCAAGTCTCCAGATCTTCCGGATGCGGATAACACCCTGATGGGATAAAAAGACTATCCAGATAGTATCCAGATAGACAACCGCTGTGTAATTATATCTACAATGAGCCCAATCGTGTGGTAGCACGTTTCTCGGGAGAGGAAGGCGATGGTAAGCTCAAGATCGATACTCCCCATTACGGCCATTGCGGTATTCCTGCCCATCTTTCTATTTCTCATGTTCGGTGTTATCGCCGATTCGTTTGGACTGCATGTATTGGGGGCGAAGTTGTACGACGATCTGGTACTGTCGCTCCTGGGGAACTTAATGATGGGAATACTGGGGATCATCCCCCTTGGGGCGGTGATCAGCCTGTACGTGATCTGGAGGAGGGATGAGTACTGGAGGGACCTGAGGTACAAGATGGCGTTCTACCTGTACCATTCCAGGGTGAGGAGGGGGGACCGGATACCGCTTGCACATCTGGCAGAAGTGGGCCTGTCAAAGGTCCACGACATCACGGGAACCCTTCTGGTGATGATAAGGAAGGGGGAGCTCAAGGGGGAGGTGCATGAGGTCCTTGGCATATACGTCCATCAGGGGATGACCCGAAAGGGCATCAAGCTGGTTTTAGCCCTCCCCCCCATGAAGGAAAAAAAGCTGGAAGATGTCAAGAGGTTCGCACTGAAGGATGCCCGTATCTCAATGGGGGCCGGTAAAGATGAGATCGTTCCACGTCCAGAGGAGGATAAGAGGTCCAGGGGGAAAGGGGGGAAGCACATATGTCCCGACTGCGGCAAACCCAACAGGGGAAATACCCATTTCTGCACCTACTGCGGAGAGGTTCTGGATTGAGAGGTATTATTGGATCCCAACATTGATAGATCAAATATGATCTGAACCGATA
>JAGLEG010000311.1 GCA_023145185.1 Thermoplasmata archaeon | reverse complement strand
TCCCATCTGTGGTCTCGGAAGGTTCCACCGTCGCCACGTTGGCCCCGTCGAACGAGACGAAATAGCTGAAACCGATCTCGCCCTCAACGAGGACGTACTGCAGTCCGCGCTCGAGGAATGCTATCTGCAGGGGTCCACCCTCCGAGTAGAAGATCACGTCGTCGTTGTCTATCTGCCCCTCATTTCTAACGAAATGGGTGGGCTGGGATACGTAGGTCTCTAGTGTCTCATCGCCTTCGTTGTCAACGCCCCCTTCCACGTCGCCGGAGATGGTCATGCCGGGCAATAGAAGCATTACGGTAATGGCCATAGCTGACAGTATATACGGGGCGGTCTTACTCCAAACCAGAATTACACCTCCTTCCAAGAGAGAGTATACAGGTCACCCTTAGAGGGTGTTGTTAATAAACAGTTACGGTACGTTTGCTTAACCGTTTTTCATAGTATATAAACTAGGGTAAAAGAGGTGCTGTTTATATCAAGCGCTTCTGTTCCACGCCTTTCAGGCCCATGAGGGCGTGTTTTTCATCGACGCCGAAGACGGAGAGCGCGGACGCCGCCGCTCTTGCGGAGAGCTCAAGGTACCTGTTCACGTCGTATCGGACGCCGTCCATATCATCATCCAGCAGGCACACCCTGGCCTCGGGCCTCCTGGAGCCGTGGTCCAGGACCACGAACCTCACCTTCTGTCCCGCGTTCACCTCGAAGCCCGCCCTCCTGAGGAGCTTCATCGCCGCCACGTGCTCTGAGTCCGTGGTGTATTCGTCCAGCGTCCGGGAGGTCCTTATCGTGAGCGCGAGGTCGGCCGGGTCCACCTCCCTGCTCCTGAGCGCCTCCCCGTACCTGCCCAGCACGGAGAAGGCGTCGGGAATGAACGAGGGGACCTCCTCCGCGCTGGGGGACGCAGAGAGCGCCTGTATGACCGCCGTCTGGAGGTCTGATATGAACTTTGGAGTGGAGTGCTGTCTTATCTCCAGCCCCCTGACCTTGATCTCCCCGTCGTCCCTGACCCCGTAGTATCTGGTCAGGGCCCCCACCCCGTTGGCCCTGTTGGGAAGAAAGGCGATCCATCTGTACCTGACATCCACGGATATGGGGATGTCCGCCCCCTTCTCGATCGCCGCGGCCACTTCCTCCGCCCCGTCAAGAGGCCCCTTTATCCAGAGGGAATCCACTATCCCGTGGAGGATGGAGAACCCCGCCTCCTCCGCAACCTCCTTGGCCCGGAGCATGAACTCCCTGGCGTAGGCGGTGATCGATTCGTGCGCCTCGATCCGGCCGAACCTGGCGTTCTTGTATCCGGTGTAGCCAAAACAGGTGACCAGCAGCCATTTCAGCAT
Organism: Thermoplasmata archaeon; assembly: GCA_023145185.1. Lineage (GTDB taxonomy): Archaea > Thermoplasmatota > Penumbrarchaeia > Penumbrarchaeales > Penumbrarchaeaceae > JAGLEG01. The sequence continues at coordinate 3,404 of JAGLEG010000311.1, read as the reverse complement.
GTTGGAGGCGTGGTGGTATCTCTTATTCCCCTCGGGAGGCCTCAGGGGGCCAAGGCCCGCCTCCCCGTCCTGATATGGGGCCCCCTGTTTATCCAGATACATCCTTTTGTAGCGCATTCTGCTTTCGAGGGCCCTTCCCACAACCGTGGAGATGAGCCCCTGCTGTTTCGAGCAGATATGGTATCCAAGGCCCGGCACGGTATTATCATGCCCGGGGGTGCAGCATTCGCAGTTGAGCGTCTCCACGGAGATGTTCTTTTTCCACATTATGTGTGGATAGAAGGAGGAGAAGTCCATCTCCACGACGTCCGAGAAGGCCCCCACGACCGGGTCGAATATGTATCCCCCCCTGTCGCTCCTGATGAGCTCCACGCCGCTCTTCCACTCCTCGGCCAGGTTCTTCTTCCATCGGATCAGATACCCCCTCCTGGCTGCCTCCACGCACTCCATGTAGGAGATGGCCGACCCCGGGGAGAGCCTGGCCATCGATTGGAGCGGGAGCAGGGAGAGCCTGGAGAGGAGGGCAAGGCCCAGAAGGCCCCCCTCCTTGATCACGAAGGAGCTCCTCTCGTCGATGTGGAGCCTCCCGTTCATGAGGCACGGGAAAGGCTTGTAGAATATGGTGCCGTAGCTGAAGTGGGAGGTGCCTTTCTTGAACGGTGCCCGGAGGGGGGACCCGGAGCGGTCCAGGATCAATTCGTCCTCCATGCCGTTCACCAGGGCCCTGTGCTGGAGATAGGGCATGCCGAAGGAGTCCCCTCCCGAGGTGGTGAGGATGTCGGGGTCTTTTCTCCCTATCATCGAGACGAGCTCCCGTATCAGGTCCTCCTCGGAGCCCCCTTCTGCTCTCTCATCGTCCACCTGCACGGCGGTGAGGTGGTCGTCCATGGATGGGACCGGGCCGTTCCTCTCGGGGATGATATCCATACGGGAGCAGGAGAGGGGTGGGAGGTGGGAGGTGACCCAGTCTGGCTCGTCCAGAACGCGGAACGAGCTGGTCACCTCCACGTGTGCGAGCGGGTATATGCCATTTTCCATGAAGTAGCGGGTGGGGAGCCTGATATCCACGTCGTACAGCTCGAACTCCTTCCAGCGTCCCCACCCCTCTATCATCTCCGCGATACGGCCCATCATCGAGTATCTGGAGATATCTATCCGGAGGGAGGGCGAGGGTGACCTGTGGTGGACATCAAGGACCCTCTCCACCATCTCCACCCTGCGGACCCCCTCGTGGGAGGAGAGCACGTCGCCCAGCCACCGCAGCCTCTCTTTTGGGCCACCCACGGAGATCGTAGGATGAAATGGAACCGACAGTCTGGTCCTTTCGCCGTTCTCCTGAAGGACCCAGATGTCCATCAGGTCGGCCCCTCTGTCGGGGTATGCGTCGAGAACCCACCCTCTGATCAATATAACGCCTCGCAGCTATCGAGGCGAGATCTGTGTCAGCGCTTAAAGGAAGCTGAAAGGGGGAGAGGGGGCTGAATATGTACCTACTTATCCTTCCAGTCGACGATATCCACCTTTCTGAAGTCGAGCCCCTTGAGCTGGATGAGCTTGATATCGTCCGTGGACCCGATGGCCTTGTCGGGGTGTATCAGCGCCCGGCCCAGCAGGATGCCCCCGACGCCGATATTGCGGAATCTGCTGGATGAGCATAGGGTCAGGATCTTCCCGTCGTACATGGAGTAGCCCGAGGCCTTCTTGTCGTGGCCCCTGATGAGGACCTTCCTCCCCATCTCGTTCAGGAAGATGTTGAGGTACTCCTCGTCGAAATCGCACTCGTCGCTGATCTCCCCCCTGTCCACCTCCAGCTCACGCGGGCTTCCCCACACCGTGGCGGATATGATCTCTGCGTCGGTGGTCTTGAACATCCCCACGGGCTTTGTCCTTCCGCGGGGAAAGGCGGCGTGGGAGGCCACGATGCCGTTTGGTGTCCTGGCGAACAGGGGCAGGCTGGAGAAGATCCCTCCGATGTTCTCCATTATCTCGTCCGCCATATTCTCCCCGAACATATCCTCCACCTCGTCGGGCAGGTGGTAGTTGCTGAACTCCATGAACTCCTTCGCCTCGTGGTTTCCCCTGAGGAGGTAAATGTCCTCGGGATAGGTGGCCTTGGCGGCGAGCAGGAACAGCAGCGTCTTCAGGCCGCCGTTCTCTATGTAGGGAGGGGAGAGATCTATGTAGTTGCCCATGAACAGGAGCTTGAGCCCCACCTCTTTCAATCCCCCCTTCGCACCTTTCTCGTGAAGCGTGCTGTTTTTCTTCTCCAGTTTCCGAACGAGGTTCTGGGCTGTGATCAGGTCCCCGTGGAGGTCACCTACAAAATAGAGGTAGTAGGCGGTTTTGAACTTGTACTTGAAATCCATCAGAGGGAAGGTGTTCCACTTCTTCAGAATATTCGACATCCCATTGAGGAAGGCCGAGACCTCCTCCGCGTCATCCTCCGACAGCTCCTTGACCTTATCCTTGTCATCGACAATGGACCCCGCCCAATCCTTTATATTCATGGTCTCCCCCGGGATAACAACCGAATATGAATATAAATAATCTACGAAACATTTCGTCTGATATCGTTCCTGTAGTTCCAAGAAATGGTCGAGTATTACTGTTCTTTATGTTCATTTCTATATAATTCGACCAGGGCCGACATCACCACGGCCTCGAACGGGTTCAGCCTGGCGGAGTTTGACGAAGCGCTGGCGTGGGACCTCACGGAGAACATGATGCGGTCGAACGCCTCCTGGTCCTCTTTTCTGAGTCCTCTTCTGAAGGAGCTCCAGGACTCCAGCTCCTGTTCCAGGAGCATCCTGTACGTGGGACACGTCCTACCCATCAGGACGCCTCCGCGACGAAGTCGTCGAGCATGTACTGGAACGGGTCCACCATGCTGATGTCCTTCCATATGCCCCCCTGGGTGACTATCCTCATGCCGCCTCCCGGCCTGCCCTGGATGGTGGTCCACCTGAAGACATCTCCCCTGATATCTTGGATGAGCTCCCTGCCGTTTCCCTTTCCCGTGGCGGTTATTATCACGCAGGCTCCCTTCTTCGCCAGCTCGTGGAGGGTTTCCATCCAGTTGGCGAGCATTCCCCTTGCTGCGTCCAGCTCCACCTCCGGGTCGCAGAGCATCCGGTCTATCGCAGATACAAGCACCATGTCCGTTCCCTCAGGGGGGAGGCCGGACCGGATGATGGAATCCATCTGGTAGGCGGTGAACGCCCTGGCGATATGGACCCTTTCCAGCGCCGTTCCCGGATCGATCCTTCTTGCCCTGAGAATGCTTGCCATCGAGAACGGGTTCACCCTGTGCCCCCCGTCAACGTAGCGGACCTCGCCGCCTTCGGAGGCGGTGAGTGCCCCCAGTCTGTCGAGCAGGTGGAAGCAGAGGGAGTTGTCTCCAACGA
>JAGLEG010000310.1 GCA_023145185.1 Thermoplasmata archaeon | reverse complement strand
GATATTGGGTTGGAGAGGCTGGACCTCAACGGGACAATCGGCCTCTACTGCAGTGGAAGGTCAGATACTATTGAATTCAGGGAATCTGTTTTCCGCGGCCTTACCGCGGCGTTCTTCTACAGCAGTAGTGGATACATCTTCAATAACTGTACATTCAATGGAACACTTGAAGACATCAATATCACCAAAGGCAATATCCTGCTATACAATCCGACCTACAATGATTCAAGGATAGTTATCGACTCATACTCCTCGATCGCATTCTACTGGTATCTGGATGTGCTGGTGAACCACTGGAACGGCTTACCTGCCGATAATGCCAGCCTGATGGTCAATGAACTGATAGGGACCAAGGTGTTCGAAGGGAACTCCGGAAGCGATGGATGGGTCTATGGGCTCCTTCTCCTTGAGAGGACGAGGTTCGCCTTTTCAAATGTATCCGCATCCCCTTACACGTTGACGGCAACCATGGGAAATCATACCGGGACCACCATCTTTTATCTGATAAGCAGCACGAATACGACCGTGGACCTGATCAACATGGACCCCGCCGCATGGGATGTTCTGATAGATCCGCTGTATCCAACGACGATCTCCAACCTGACCCTTGACTATACCTATCTGGACCCCGAAGGGGACCTGGAGATGGAGACCATGCTCAGATGGTATGTAAATGGGATGCACGATCCTGCCTATGATAATCTGACCGTTATAAATTCTACGGAGACCAGCAAGCTCCAGACGTGGTTCTGCGAGGTCATACCATTTGATGGCGTATCCTATGGAAACTCGGTCAAATCCATCCCAGTGACCATCCAGAACACCGCGCCCATCGTCTTCGATGTTATCATCAACAATACGGATCCACTTTCATCAGATGACCTGGAGATCGATTATACCTATTTCGACCTTGATGGAGATGTGGAGACCAGGTCACTCTATAGGTGGTGGGTGGATGATGGTTCTGGATGGACCTACTCGGGTCAGGATTCAGACGTACTATCATCACAGCATACCAACAAAGGTGAGACCTGGAAATGCATCGTAACTCCAGGGGATGGATCATCCTATGGCTCACCCGTTAATTCGACCAATTCCGTATTGATCCTCAACACCCCACCTTCATTGGACGATGATCTGATCTCCATCACACCTTCCGAGCCAAACAGCGTGATGGAGCTGGGCGTTCAATACGTATACTACGACGTGGACAGCGATCCGGAGGGAGATACCAGGTTCGAATGGCTCGTCGATCCCGAGGGAGGCGAGAATTATACCGATTCGGGGATATCCACGAGGGTACTTCCGTCCAATGCAACGACAAAAGGGGAGAGGTGGTTCTGCAGGATCACACCTCATGACAGCACTGAATACGGGGTGACCTACAGCTCCCCGGGAGTGCTGATATTGAATACGGCGCCAATGATCCAGGGAAATATATCGATATTCCCGTTGAACCCAAACAGCCTTGCGAACCTGGAACTTGACTACGAGTATTACGATCCGGATGGGGACGGGCAGACCTCATCAATATACAGATGGTACGTGGATAACGATGGTGAAGGGTTTGTTTTCTCGGGGATCACACACCAGACGGTCCTCTCGAAATACCTGGCCAAGGGCCAGCTGTGGTACTGTGAGGTGACGCCATTTGATGGAGAGGATTTCGGACCTGCTGTGGCCTCCTTGACAACGACCATAGACAATTCACCACCCTCGGGTTCCGATCTGTGGATCTCCCCCGGGAACGCCATCGCGGGCGAGGCCCTGTTCACCGAATATACGTTTGAGGATAATGACGGTGACACGGAATATGACCCGGCCATAAGATGGTACAGGAACGACGAGCTTGTTTCCCGGTGGAATGATGATCTGTCGATCCCACTGAACGTCACCGAGAAAGGTGAGGTATGGTACTTCACCATCGTGCTCACGGACGGCCAGTACTCTTCCGGCCTCTACACCTCGGAGAACATAACGGTCGGAAACCGCATACCGACGATCACATCCGCCCACATCACACCCGAAACACCCTCTACATCCGACGGCCTTGAGGCGGTCCATACCTTCTTCGATATCGATGGGGATGCGGAAGTATCCCATGATATCCAGTGGTACAGGAACCAGGGGGATGGTGGCGTTCATTTCTCCGGTCTTGACGGAATGGACCTCTTCGACTCCCTGTTCACAAGTTTGGGTGATATGTGGTACTTCAGGATCAGGGCGTATGATGGGGATGACCATTCTCTATGGTACCAATCTGACACCGTCCTGATAGTGAACAACCTACCCACGGTTACAAACAGGACCCCAATCCAGCAGGCGTTGTCCATACATGAGCTGGAATCCGTTGATTTCTCTATCATGGCGGAGGATGACGATGGGGATGTGGTCTCGTACAGATGGTACCTGGGTGATGAGCTCAAGGGCGAGGATAGAAATTTCTCACTGGCGACGGATCACTCCTGGGCAGGTGCCTATACCGTGCGTGTGGATATATCGGACGGCCTGCAGACCACCAGCATCACCTGGACCGTCTGGGTAAACGATATCAACCGGCCACCGACTCTGGAGATCGGCTCACCCAAGGTCCCCAATCCCGAGGTCATCGAGGGTGAGATCGTTGAGTTCATAGTACTGGGTTCGGACCCGGACCCCGAGGACGAGAACACCCTCTTTATCAGGTGGTTCCTCGACGGCCTGCCGGTGGGCACCTCCGATACCAAATACCTGTATCAGCCCGACTACCATTCAAGCGGAAACCATCTGATCACCGTTGAGCTGCACGACGGGGAGACCAATTCCAGCTATACATGGGACGTAACGGTGAAGGACAAGAGCGAGAAGACAGGATTGAACGAGGGGATCTTCGGCCTCTCCTGGGATGTTATCGCCCTTGTCATCGAGATCTTCCTACTGGTGGGTTCACTCACACTGGCAGGATGGGGGGCGGTAATGCTGAAACGGAAGAAGGGGAACGTGCAGAAATACCTCAACCTCATCGAGAAGATCAAGAACTCCTCCTCAACCCTGGAGGAGAAGGATAGAAGGTATCTGCTCTTGAAAAGATCGATCAAGTCCGATTTCTCCAACGGCAAGATCCCCGAGAACCACTTCCTTATTCTGGAGGCGGAGCTTGAAAGCGTTCTTGGGAAGAGCAGGGCGAAGGAGATCAAGGACCTCAACATAGCCGAGGACCTGAAGAAGAAGGTGTACGAGGCTCTCGAGGATGGTTTCCTCTCGGATGATGAGATAGAAGAGCTGGAGAGCGAGATCTCCAGGAACCCCCACCTGAGCTCCATAGACAAGCAGATCCTTCGGGACAAGATGAATGAGTGGAGGGAGGAGGATGCCGACGAAGAGGATCTGGAGGAGGAGGACCTCTCGCCTCCCGATTACGAGGACGAGGTATCGGAGGGCTCCTCCGACGTTGAGGATGATTACCTCGATGACGAGGATGACGGATTTGTATCAGGAGGCTCATCGAACATCGAGTTGGACGATTTCGACGAATCCGGAGATTCGTCTAACCTTCGAGATGGTTCTCTCGAAGATGATGACGATGATGATATATTCGAGATACCAATGAACAGTTCACCAGACGATGATCTTGATGAGTTCGAGGAGATCTAACCTAACTTTGACATATGAGCATGTATAAGTGTCAAAGTTAGGCTTCTCCCAACATTGAGAGGTTCAGATCAGATTCGATATGTCAATGTTGGGATCTGAAAGAGATACCTCTTAAATTGGTCCGGTCATGTGGGGTCTTCGCTGATCTCCCCTTGATCACTTTGGTGTCCAGAGGGGCTTCCCCATTGGTATGAGCGCTTTCCCCGTCATGGTGTTCAGGAGGCCGCCTGCAGCTCCATAGAATGAGAGGGCCGAGACGAACAGGAGGGGAACGCCCACGAGGATCGCCTCGGTGTCGATAAGTACGTGGAGCACCAGGGCGAGTAACGCCAGATCAATGAAGAACAGGATGCCAAAGAGCGTCTTGTTGAGGAGTAGTGTGGCAACGGTTAGTATCAGGCTGAATATGAGGAATCCTATCAGTCCCAATGCGTAGTGTTCCATGTTGGGACTCACACCTCCAAATATGGCGATGACAAGTGTTAGGGTCACTGAATACCACAGCAGTGAGTAAGTTGTGAATGCTGTGGCTCCGAAGATGTTCTTCCTCTTGAAGTCCATGATCCCTGCGATCAGCTGGGCAGTTGCACCAAGACATAGCGTCCAGGGGATCATCATTGATTTATCCAGTGATGCATTCAGCCATCCCATGTCGTGAACGCCAAGGACAAGCGCCGCGATCGCAAGGCCTACAAGACCAAGCGGTGCCGGCTCGCAAACGGACATTGGCAGCTCCTTGATAGTTACCTCTGAAGAATTCCTTGCCATGTGAAACCCAGTCTGGCTAATGGAGATGGATATTTGATGTTTATGGTCCATTCGAAACTTTGATAAAATACAAAGACAATACGTGATCGGACCTGATGATGTCAAACAGGTACCAGAGGAAGGGATAGAATGAAAGGGATCTCTTTTGCCCATGTTTATGTGAACGGCCCTTCGAACGTTTCCGACACCTGGACGAAATAATGAAATGAGAGATGATGAAAAATGAAATATATTCTTGTTATTTCCATCTCGTTTCTTTTGTTGAGCATCTCATTTAGTTTGACCCTCGGTGGTTTTGATGCATCATCGAACGACCTGTTCGAATTTGAAAGATTGACGGACCGGTGTTCGATGAGAATGGGCGGTCATGACCTCTACGGCGACATTCTCGTCTGGCAGGAATACATTGAGGACAGCTATGACATCTTTGCAATGAATCTAAGCACCAGAGAGACGATCCAGATCACAGATGATGAGGTCGATCAGAAAGATCCTGCTGTCTATGGACACCGGATCATATGGGTGGATCACCGAAATGAGTTTCAGGACATCTACATGTACGATCTGATAACAGGTATTGAAACAAGGATAACCGAGGATAATTACAATCAAGGTCAACCTGATATCTACGAGAACAAGATCTTCTGGGGAAATTACCCTGACTCCGTTGATCGGTCAGCAACCCTGTACGATATCGATACAAAAGAGGAAATGGTCCTTTTTGAGGGTATCACCAATGTTGGTTACTCCATGTATGGAAATTATATCGCCTACATGGGTAGCTCCGGACAAACGGCCATCAGGCTCCTGGACCTTGATAGCGGAGAGGAGAAGCAGATATCCTCCACCGTAACTCAGGCCTGGGAACCACAGGTATATCAAGATAAGGTGGTTTATTTCGAATATAATTTCGTGAACTCGGGGGTTTATCTATATAATATTTCAAATTCAACTCAGATAAGGTTATCGAAAGAGAATATCACTACCAATCAAATGAAATGTTCTATCTGGGAAAATTATGTGGTTTGGGAGGACAACAGAGAGGGCACGATGAATTGTTATCTTTATGATTTGAATACAGGTGAAGAGATGAACATCACGAACGATGACACGGGAAATTTTTGTCCGATCATTCACAATGATACCATTGTATGGGCAAGACAGGTGACCAGCGGATCAGATTTTTTTATGGTTAGGTTGGATAGAGACAATGATGGGGTGGGCGATCATTCCGATGACTTCCCTGACGACCCCCAGGAGACTATAGATACGGATAATGATGGAGTGGGCGATAACTCCGATGCTTTTCCCGAGGACCCTCTGGAGACTGTAGATACGGATGATGATGGAACAGGTGATAATTCGGATTCATTCCTAAATGATCCCGCTGCAAGTATGGACTCGGATCTGGATGGTTATCCCGATAGATGGAATGATGGGAGATCTGAAACTGATTCCTCCACAGGTTTGATCCTTGATGAATATCCCGATGATCCAGAAAGATGGGAGAGTGAAAAGAAGAAAGAAACATCGATCATACCGATGATTCTTGGAGCAGTTTTCATCTTTATCATTATTGTTGTTGTATTTGTACTACTTCTAATGAAGAAAAAAAAAGATGATGAAGAACAGATATCAGATGAAGCCTCACATATTCCTCTTGATGAAAATTCAATGCCTGATGAGGCATCAAATGAGTATGAACTTAAGCAGAAGGATACAGAAGGAACAAATTAATGTGACCAGCGTTGGAAGGTTTCCCAAAAACGTGCAAAGATGCAAAGTTTGATAAGCTGACAACCCCCTGGATGGAATGGATTTGATGAACATGAACGGCCCTGCGA